>JBIIIF010000349.1:0-5977 GCA_044235005.1 Planctomycetaceae bacterium
TTCACGAATTGATAATCGTTCGGCTGCTGTGGTTGGCACCAGGTTCATTGAAGGCTTATAACGTTTGACAATGTCGCACTGATCGGTAGGGATCAGCGGCCGAACGCGTTTCACATAACCGGCCTGGTCGCGGCGTTTCTTCGACGACTTCGCCTTAGTTTTTTGGCGGCGTTACTCCGGGGCCACCGATCGACGGTGGCCGGGACGGATTTCCGGAGTCCATGCCCAGCAGCCGCTCCTGTTTCTCCAGCCGTTCGACCAGCATCACAAAACACGCTCGAGCTGCCGGACCACTCTGGTTCCATGCCTCCTGCGGGATACACTCTGGCTTGATGATCGGTCCGTCGCTCATTATCGAAATCGGATCAATTCCCCCTCTTCACGGAAGACCAGTCTGTGAACGGTTACGAAATCAGAACAGGAACCGGCGAACTGCCAATCTCGATTGACGGATCAGTCACGCGCCAGACTGTGCAGCTCCTGAATAATTCGCAGTTGAGTTCTCCTGTAGTGCCGTTCCTGCGCGTTGGTTAGGTAATTTGCCGCGACGGGTGCGATCAAGACACCGTGACCAGTCGTGTGATTTCGACCGTCGAACTACCTTGGCGATCAGGCTTTCGGCGTGTCGGTTGATGCTCCGCCATAAGCGAGTTAGCTGTCAGGGAATGCGAGTCCATTTCCATGTCATTGCGAGCAGATTTCCGATGGCTGAGGCGCAGGGGGACTGAAGATGATTAATCTTCATAGAGAAGAGTGTTAATTGCTCTGCATGATGTTGCGATCCGCAAACGTGGAGTCACGAAGAATCTCTCGCAGCAGCGGAAAGAGAGAAGTCTTCAATTCTTCTTCTCGATAGGAGAAACAAAAAAGGGCCTTCCTTCGAGGTGCGGGCCGTGTGCCCGATACCTTTTTTGCTCTGACACCTTTTTTGCTCTGACACCTTTCTGCTCGGTGTCGTGGTGATGAGGATCGCCCGCGTGTTCGCATTCGGCCCCCATGAGTTGTCCGCCTTCGTGTTGTCAAAGACGGTCCCCGCGAAATGCCCACCGAACCACCGGACGTCGCTCATATTCTCCCCCGCAAACAAAACCACCCGCGTCTTGTCCCCGAGCGTTTTCGGCAAATGAAACCGCGCGCCGCAAGCCAGGACGGTCATGTGCGAAGCAAGCGTCATTGGCACCGTGCCAGCCATTTCGTAATCCCCCGGCGGAATTGTGACCGTGCCGCCATGCACGGTCGCAGGAGCGAGGATGGCGGCCAACTTTGCGGTGTCGTCGGCATGCAGCGTTGCCAGCGGCACGAGCAGCAGGGCGGAGAGGAGGGTGAGTGAGCGTTTCATGTCTGTCTATCTTTGGAGAGATGAACTGAAAAGTCCCGACTCGCTAATTCCGCACGAAGATGTTGCCCATCACCGTGGGCTCTTTGAAGTCGGTGCCACTGGGGGAGAGCATGTAGTACTCGGTTGTGTTGCCCGCTTTGCGCTGTCGGCAGATATTGACTCCCCAGGGGTAATAGGGCGTGGGGCGGTCGCCAGAGAGAGGTTTGGCGTCGATGCGGACTTCGACGGTCCAGCGGTCGGGGTATTTTTTCACAGCGGCTTGTCCGACGCGGTAGAAGGCGGGCAGGTCCTCGACCCGCTGCGTGATGCATTCGTCAAAAACCACCCCGGCAGAGTTGATGCCGATGAAGGGACGAATGCCACCTGCGGTTTCGAGGCGGATTTCCACCATGTCATCGCCAAAAATGCGCATCGAATCAGGTTCTTTGCAGGATTCCACCAACCGCTTCATCTTCGGCTCGCGACACTCGATGCCGACGATCAAGGCCGAGTTGTCATCGACCCAGCGGAACGCGACCTGGGTGTCCACATGGTGCGGCGTTTCGCCGGTCAGCATCTCGCGCAGAGGCTGGAAGGCGTAACCCTCGGGGTCGTCGGCACGCCAGAATGGCTTGGTCAGGTCGCCATCGACCACCGGCGACTCCTTGGCGGTCTTGATTTGGAGGCTGGGTCCGGTGCGTTTGAGTTTTTCGAACAGCAGTTTGAGGGGCTCCATCTCGCCCATGACGCCCGCGATGCGGCGACCATAAATGGACTCTCCGGCCTTGGCTTTGGCACGCCCGAGGATGTCGAAGAAGCGGTCCACGTCCGCCTGTTTCAAGAAGCCGCCCGCGATGGTGATCTGGCGCGGCTCGGGGCGCATCCACACGGTCTCCGCAAACTCGAAAAACTCCTTCATCTCGGCCCTGGCCGGACCGTAGAAGAGTTCGAAATACTCATCCATGGTGGCCTGGATGTCCAAGTCGCGGTTCCAGCATAACTTGCTGTGCAAATAGAGCATGAGGTGGCTGATCCACGGCCGAGCCATGATCGGCATGTTCGTGGCTCTCGGATCGAAATCGCCGGTATTCCATCCGATCTCCACCATGAATCCCAGGGCGTGGTCATATAGCCCATCGAAGCTCCGCTTCATCAGCGAAGAGAAAATGATCGGGACCGGCGGGAAGTTGTAGATCTGAGCATGTTGCAGGTGGTACTCCCAAATGAGAAGCTGTTCCGGGCTGTTCATGGCGGCGATCCATTCTTTGCGATTGGCCAGTTCGTATCCCCGCTCAGGCAGCGTCCAGCCGGAGTTCTCCTGTGTGAACCCGATGACGACATTGTCGGGCACTTTTTTCAAGTGCGAGGGGATCCTGCTGGTGATGCCGTAGGCAAAGACGGTGAACTTCTTGTCCGGAAACGTTTTCATCATGCGGCTGCGGATATCCATATTGAAGTCCCACGCATAGTCGCTGTACCGCCCGGATTGTCCGCGATCTTTGAACTTGTCCCATCCCGCAGCGACATCCTCGCTGTCGAGCAAACCCCAGCCATCCGGCTGCCCGATGCCGATGTAGCCGATGCCGGGGAAATGTTTGTCTACGACCTCAAGATATGCCGCCGTGTCGGCGCGCAGGCGATGGTTGCTCAGTCGCGGCGTTTTGTAATCAACCCTGCCTTCCACGCGGCCGTAATACTCCTGCGGCTGTTGCTCGGGCTCGATCTCTATGGGTCCGCTCACGCTGTGATAGATCGGAACAAAGCGATCGGCGCCGACGCCCATGGCCTTGTACCACAAGAACTCATCGGGAATGGACCAGCCGACCCGGCAGTCAGCAAAAAAACGCACCGGAAACTCCGGCTCTTCCCTGGTGGTCTGAACTTTGACGGCAAGGTTTCTGGATTCCGGAATGACCAGGCCCAGGTCTGGAATCGGCGCATACCAGCGCATGCCCAACTGTTCCAGCAGCGCATAAACTCCGTAGAGCGTCCCGGTACCATCGATTGTGTGAAAGCCAAACTCCGTGCTGAAGTCGCGGTAATCCGTCATGGGAGGAATGCGCCACTTGTGACCGGTCAGCTCCTCCCAGTTCTTTTGCCATTCAGACCGGGGCACGTCCCGGAAGAGCGAGAACGACTTGGCGAAGTGGTAAAACTGCGGCCCGGCCACGATGACGTGATTTTCCGCAGCGACGATTTTGAAACCGTCGTGCTTCAGTCCTTCGAGTGAAAAGCCCAGCTTCCGTGTGGCATCACTTTCTCCGAGATAGACCTGGTTTTTCACAGCGGGCGAGGCGGCATGGACGATGGGCAGCTCCGCACCGGACATCGCACGCAGGTGACGCTGCAACTCGCGCGCGGCGGTCCGCACGCTGGGCGTGGCATCCTGCGCCAGCACGATTTCGGTGACCGGCTTGCCCTCGACGACGAGCGGGACTTCGGCAGCGCCGAAAGCTGCGGAGGTGAACATGGATGTAAGAAGCAGTGCAAAGACTTTCACGGGGTGCGTTCCTTGTGTGTTGTTCGTGGTCCTGGTAACTGGTCCCCGGCTTCGGCGTCTCACGGGGCAACGAAGAACAAAGATCTGTTTCTATGGCTTCAATTCCGCAAGCCGCTTGTTCGCTTCATCAAGCAGGACGGCGGGAGCGCCGGCCACTCTTGCGGCCCGTTCGAAGCTCAGGCGAGCCTTAGCCTTGTCACCCATGTCGCGATGCACTTCGCCATAGGCCATCAGGGCCGTGCAGATCCAATGCGGATCGTTGTTGCTGTTTTTGTCCAAATCAGCGAGGTCCGCCAGAGCCGCGTCGTGCTTTCCGAGCGAGGAGAGCAGCCGGGCGCGTTCGATCAGCGCCCGCTGGAGTGAGCCTCCGGTGGGCTTCAGACGGATCATCTCAGCGTAGGCCTCGAGCGCCCTGGTCCCGTCTTTCCCGGAGCGTTGCGCATTCTGGGCGATCAGGTGCCAGGCGGCGGCCTGGTCGTTCAGAGAGATGGTGTGTTGGATGGCCTGCATGGCATCCGCCTCAGACGCCGCCATCTCACCGAGCGCGGAGCGGGCGCGAGCGCGGGCTATCAGCGTGGGATAAATCAAACTGTCCGGCCATGTGGCCACATCGAGCATCTCCGTCGCTTTCAGCAGTTCGGTCCATTTCCGCGCCTCCAGAAAAATCTGCACTTTGGCAAAGTCGGCGTCCGGTTTGAGCGGAATCCGGTCCGACAGCAGCAGCGCCGCCTCGATCTGTTTGTTGCGAGCGGTGGCCAGGGCCGCGTGCCGTAGCGCATCACCCTTCTGCTCCGGCTTGGCAGCGGTCTCCGCCAGCTTCACGAAAAATGCCGCCGCCTCTGCGTGTTTGCCGCCTTGCACCAGTTTGAGCCCCTCCTGCCGCTCGGCGATGAAGCGGGGCTCAGCCCAAGCGGGCAACGTGGTGAGGGCGAAGAGGCAGAAGATCGTTCGAATCATGGTTAGCGGCCTCGGTTGTGGTTTGTGAAATGGAGTGATGGAGTCCTGGAGTGCTGCATGGCTCATCTCTGGGCTGGTTGAGGCGGCACGGCGATCACTTGGTCGATGAGTACCTGATCGGCCGATTTCGAGTCCTTCACATAGGTGGGGCCGGTGAACTTCAGGGAGACCCAGACTCCCATCTTGTTGCTAGGTGGCGGCACGGCTCCCCAGCCGACGGGTAGCCAGAGGTAAACATTGGACCAGAGTCCGCAGTGACCGGTGAGAGGCATCGTGCCGACGTGGTGCCAAGGCCAGGCTTCATCCTGCGGGACATGAGCCCACGTTATGGGGGACCACGGTCTCAGGCAAACAGCTTAGTGGGCCTTCATCTGTAGGGCAAGCTTGTGATCGACCGGTTTCACCCTGAAAGTGTCTGTCCAGTAAGCCGCACTCTGCGAAGTGATATGATCTACCCCGTTCACTTGAGGCCAACGGTCTCGTCTCGATGACCCAGCCGTCGGCGGCAGAGAGTCGTCGCGTGGCTCGGAAAGCTGGATGAAGCCGGTCGGCTGGGCGTGAAGCAGGCCGCAGAGGCTTTTGACGAAACAGCAGGCCGCGCGTCTTCTGACATTGAAAACGCAGCAGACCGAAGTAACACGGACGAAGGCCGCGAAGTGACACGCCGCCCCCAACCGCTCAATCAGCAACTGCACTCTGAATTCAACGATGAGCCTGCACTGCAACCACGTTGGGTCGAAGTCAATGCCGGAGGAGTTCGCGTTGAGAATCTGCGACAGTTTGATGGACCATGGATGGCCCTGCATCTGATTCGCACGCTGCAGCTCGACACGTTTCTGCAGAATGTGATGGAAGACGGAAGAGAATCCGTCCCATGGGATGTGACGTCACTCATGCTCATCATCGCGAGGCTGCTGGAGCCTTCGAGTGAGCTGTATATCTCGGAGCAATGGTATCCAAAGACATCACTGCCGGACTTGCTCGGTGTCAGCGAAGATAACATTGAGTTCCTTCGTGATGGCGGCCGGCGCTACATCATCGGCACTCCGAAATCGATGCTGAAGAAGTTTGAACAGGACATCCTGAAAGGCGACTGGCACAGTAACCGCGATGGTCTGGAAGTAAAGTTTGTGATGATGCCAGCCAGTGATTCAGAGGATTCACAAGGCGCTGCAACGGAGTCATCTCCGGAGTCCCCCGAA
>JBIIIF010000115.1:0-20046 GCA_044235005.1 Planctomycetaceae bacterium
CGGCGAGCGGCAGGGCGTCAGCCCTCCGAGTGCGTTGTTGCTCGGAGGGCTGACGCCCTGCTGCTCGCCTTGAATTTCAAAAACATTCAACTACTGAATGCGTTCCATGTACTGGCCGCTTTCAGTGTCGATCTTGACGTTGTCGCCTTCTTTGATGAACGCAGGAACCTGAATTTCCGCGCCTGTTTCAACAGTGGCTGGCTTCGTCACGTTGGTCGCTGTGTTGCCGCGGACAGCAGGCTCGGTGTACGTCACCTTCAGAATCACCTGCTGTGGAGGACTCATGCTGATCAGCTGACCATTCCAGTACAGCAAGCCAACAGTCGCACCTTCCATCAGCCATCGCATTTCGTCTTTGACAACTTCCGCAGGCAGGCTGTGCTGTTCGAAATTCGAGTTATCCATGAAAACGTAGCTGTCACCGTCGCGGTAAGAATATACACCGTCGTTACGATGGACGTCAGCGGCTTCCAGGGAGTCACCACTGCGGTAGGTCTTTTCGTATTGGCTGCCCTTGATCAGGTTGCGAAGCTTGGTACGGTAAAGAGCCTGACCTTTGCCCGGCTTTACGAAGAAGCTTTCGAGCATTTCGTAGGGCTCGCCGTCGATGATTACCTTGATTCCTTTTTTGAATTCGCCCGCGTTGATCGTGCCCATTGGAGTCGTTTCTCTGAGTCTGTTATCTTCTGATCGTTATTCGGCCAAACAGCCGAGTAGCCGGGGCTCCTGTCACACCGTGACCCGAAAGGAAACCCTGAAAATTGGCCGCGTACGTTATCAGAACCCTGTGCCCGAGTGAATCCTGAATGCTGCCCGTTCCACACTCAATCACCTCAGATTCCGCCTTTGAGGCTTCATCTGACGCTTCTGCGGGCGGATCGTGGCAACGCGAATTGGCCGGTGCTGTCCGCTCGGCTGACGAACTGTTGCGGCGACTCGGGCTGGTTCTGCCCCCGGAGTCGCTCGAAACCGCGATGGTTCGGCTGGGCATTTCCGACCAGAACTCCGATCATCTGCGACGATTCCCGGTTCTCGTGCCGGAGAATTTTCTGAAGCGGATGCGGCCCGGGGACGCCTCAGACCCGCTTCTGCGTCAGGTTCTGCCGCTGGCTGACGAATCGACGATCGTGGACGGATTCGTCTCCGATGCCGTCGGAGATCTGGCTGCCCGCCGCACCGATGGGCTGATTCAGAAGTATGAAGGCCGTGTTCTCCTGATTGCTGCCAGTGCCTGTGCGGTGCATTGTCGCTATTGCTTTCGTCGAGAATACCCGTACGAAGCCGAACCACGTCGGCTTGATGACTGGCAACCGGCGATTTCAGAGATTGCGTCCGACTCATCTATCACAGAAGTTATCTTCAGCGGCGGCGATCCGTGGATGTTGAGTGATCAGCGGCTTCAGGCCCTGTGCTCGGCGATTGATGCCATTCCGCACATCGAACGGATTCGCTTCCACACCCGGCTCCCTGTCGTACTGCCGTCGCGAATCACAAGTGACCTTTTGACACTGATGAAGGGCTTGCGATCGCAGACGATTGTTGTTGTGCATGCGAATCATGCCAACGAAATCCTCGGCGACTGCGAAGCAGCTTTAAAGGAACTGGTCCGCAGCGGTGTGCCTGTTTTGAACCAGTCGGTGCTGCTGGCTGGCGTCAACGATTCGGTCGACGCCCTGGAAGCTCTTAGTCGACGACTGGTCAATATTGGCGTCATGCCGTACTACTTGCATCAACTGGATCAAGTCAGTGGTACAGCCCACTTTGAAGTGGCGAAGTCGCGAGGTGTCGAACTTTTGCGTGAACTGGCTTCACGCCTTCCCGGGTACGCGGTGCCACGTTATGTGCAGGAGATTCCGGGACATCGTGGCAAGACACCGATAAGGCCCTGATTTTCTGCCAGTAAATCAAGTGCTTCAATTCGGGATGTTTCTTTGGATATTGTGACAGCCAAAGCAGGCCATCCCTCGCTATCATCGCTCCCGAAAATTTGAGACTAAACTGCCTTCTGTTGAGGCTCCTATGAGCAGTTCATGGAATCCCGATCTTATCAAAGTTACCGAAGTGTTTCTGATTCCCAGCAGCTTTCTTGTCGCTGCACTTGGTACGGCGGATACAAACCTGCATCGAGCCGCCGTTTCTGTCATCGGCCTGGTTGTAAGCGTGCTGTGGTGGGTCTGTAGTTCGGAAGCCCTGCACGAGCAGATCAACGCCGAAGCTTCTCCCGGGGCGTCGTTACTATCACGTCGGATTCGCATCATGGCGTGGCTGCCCGTCTTCTTCGTGCTCTGCTGGGTTCTATCCGTTGTTGGCCACCTGCTGGTGTGGAATCAACCGCTTGGCACCTGATCTCAGTTTTTCATAACCCCGGCCTGACGGTTCAGAGATCGCTAAACCTCGTCCATAATCTCGCGAGGATTGATGGCTCGATGTTCTTCGGCCGAGCGATACGCGGCGTCAACAAGCGCCATGGTAAAAAGATTCTTTCTTCCCGAAATGGTCGGCTCCCGATCTTCTTCAAGAGCGCACAGGAGTTCCGCCATTGGACCAATGAATGCGTCAGGGAACCACACCTGATCCCATTTCGGTGAGTGCCATTGGCCCTGATCTTTGCGAGCGGAATACTCGAGCGTACTGGGAGTTCTTTCCGGATACGACGGCCAACCGATCGTGCCCCGCGCGATCCCGTCGGTGCCTTCGACACGCCAGCGTATTCCAATATCCGCCGCACTGCCTTCGCGAGCTGGTCCGGTCCAGACGTCGTCCCACGAGGACGCTCGAACATCATCCGGAAACTCCAGAATATAGAGGGCGATGCCATCTTCATGCTCGAACTTCTGCGATGTGCGAGGATCCGGCGCGACGCTGGCAAAGATGCGTTCCGGCTCGCCCAGCCAGTATCGCAAAGTATCCAGATGATGAATGCTCATGATGCGCAAAGTGACCCATCCCTGACGCTCCTGCCACGGCATCCAATGCGGAATCGCTCGCATGTCAATCGTAGCCAGCACAGGTCGACCGAGAACCCCGTAATCCAGCAGCGTTTTGCAGGCTCGGACTGATTGATCAAAACGCATATTCTGATTAACAGCCAGAACAACACCGGCATCTTCACACATCCGCACGATTTCCAGCGCTTCGCGATAGTCGACCCCAAGCGGTTTCTGGGCCAGAATCCCGCGCAGGCGATCCGATGATGTGATTGCTCTGCGGATGACATCAAGCTGACAATCCGGCGGGACTGCAATATCAAGGACATCGACTTCCGGATGATTGACGACCGCCTCTACAGAATCGCAGACGGATTTGATCTGATGCCGAACAGCAACATTTTCAGCCGTCGCACGAGTTCGGGAAGTGATTGCAACCGGGTTCAGGCCATGCTGGCGATAGGCGACCAACTGGCAATCCGCCATGATGAAGCCGGCACCGATACAGCCGATTCCGGGAGTTCGATCAACGGGCAAAGCAGGCTCGATAGCTTGCAGCAGCAGCGAGTCCGAAAAGCTGTCGGCGGATAGCGTCATGGGGGGACCAATCGAGTTCTGTTATGCGGAATCACGATTTATTGTTGACGCATTTGACATGAGCGTCACACGCACTATGGCAAATTCGATATCGCATCAGCCGCGCAGCGAACGCACCGCGACTTCAGACCCTCCCACCACGCATTCAGGTTCGTCGAAAAAGTCTCGACTATTCCTTCTTCGCTGCACCCGCAGCTCGGATGCGATCAAGCGGCGATCCCGTCATGGGTGCTGCGGCTTTCGGGGCCGTTGCGACTGGCTTCGCGGCTTCTTCCACAGGAGCTGGCTTGGGGGCTTCTGCAGCAGCGGCTGGCGCTGTTGCAGGCTTCGCCGCAGCCGCTCGAATCTTATCCAGTGGAGAACCACCGGCGGCAGAAGCGGCAGCGGGCTTCGCTGAAGCAGCGCGGATCTTGTCCAACGGTGATCCTCCCGCAGCGGGTGCCGGCGCGGCGCCTTCGGCTGGCTTAGCACCTGCCGCGCGAATCTTGTCGAGAGGAGAACCACCGGCGGCGGCGGGCTTTGCAGCGGCCGGAGCGGCAGCGGCTTTGGCAGCAGGCTTCGCTTCGCCGTGAGCTTCCGCCTTCTTCGGCTTTGGCCCGTCAACGACCGTCAGGTAAGTCGTATCAATATCATACCAACTGATATCAACCGGCCCGTCGAACTCCACGAGAGCTCGGCAGTTCATGTTGACCGTTTTCACTTTGCCGGTCAAATTCGCAAACCGCTTGAGTTCTGGAGCGTTGGCTACCACAACCCACCTATCCGTCAGTTCTTTCTTCAGCCGCTCTGCTTTTTCAATGGTCGACACGGTTTGACATTCCTGCGTTGTTGCGATCGACGAAACTCCCCGTCATAGAATGTGCATTCTGTGCCAACGGGCTGACTCTTTCAAGCCGGGGCTTGCCTCCATTCGCCGACTCTCGATGGTTAGACAACGACGGCCACCAAAATGGCCAATTTTGCTCAGCCCGAGAGAAATCGGGTGTTGCAACACGGTCCATGATGAAAACGGAGGGCGCGACTGATAAAACTCCCTCTGTTAGTTGCTTGAAACACGATGACCAATCACAACCTGAAACGTCCGCACGGGGCGAAGTCTCGCCTCCGCAGGAAGCATTCCTCGCTGACGCTCCGGGTTACGAAGGGTAGTGAAGGCTGAAATAACAGTTTCTTGCAAATCCTGCTGCCCACTGGCAAGACTCAGGTCTTCATCAGGCAATGGTCCAGTTTCTTTCTCCACAACCGCCTCAATTCGCCATTTTCAAAGCTGATTATCATGGCTGTGCCTCGAGTCTGCGTTCTCCGTGCCCCAGGGACCAACTGCGACGTTGAAACCGCTCATGCCTTTGAACTGGCCGGTGCGTCCGCTGAGCGAATCCATCTGTTTCGCCTGCTGGAAGATCCATCACGACTCAACCAGTTCCAGATTTTGTGTGTCCCCGGTGGCTTCAGCTACGGTGATGACCTCGGCGCCGGTGTCATCTTTTCTCGTCAGCTTCGCGGGCAGCTCAACGAAGCCATGCGAGAATTCCTGCAGTCCGACAAGCTGGTCCTCGGTATCTGCAATGGGTTTCAGACGATCCTGAAAGCCGGCTTGCTTATGCGTCGGGGCATCGAGAATTCTGCAGAGAAATCTCTGGAAGATCAGGTAACACTGACCTGGAACGCCAACGGTCGCTACACCGATCGCTGGGTGCGACTGAAAGTCACATCGTGCAATAGTGTGTTCCTGAAAGGGATTGATGAGTTCGACGTGCCCATGGCTCATGCGGAAGGTCGAATTGCACTGAAGCATCCCGAGCTGCTCGATCAGCTTCGCGACAATTCTCAGATCGCCGCCTGCTACTGGTCCCCGGCTGCTGTTGAGATGGCGAAAGCGTCCGGCGATCCTACTCGCATCGCTTTGCTGCCGGAGCCTGAGAATCCAAATGGTTCGCTCGCCAACATCGCCGGACTCTGCGACACCACCGGCCGAGTCCTGGGCCTGATGCCTCACCCGGAAAGATTCCTGTTCGCAACTCAGCACCCGCAGTGGACTCGACGAGGTCTTCGGGGAGAAGGCGACGGAATCCGGATCTTCCGTAACGCGGTGACGTACTTCGGCTGAGTTGCTTCGGACACCTCTGTCAGTGATTCCTGAGTCTTCGACCTGTTGCGAGGCTTCGCAGATTCGCAGCGGAATCAGCAGCCTCGTGAACAGCATTGCAACTTCCGATTTTGACGGTGGCGAACCGAAGGAGTCGGTGGCGACAGAATTCAGGCGAATTAGATACGAAGATTGGTTTTGTCGGTCGGTCGCAACCTGCTATACCTTGCGGCGGAAAGTAGCTCGGGATCGAGTTGCTGAGCGGAAAACGATGCAGCCTGCGATGACTCTGCCTGATGAATGCCTCTATTATTTCCTGCCAGAATGATTTTCTGGAACTGTGTGACCACATTAAAAAATGTGGCATCGTTTCCTTCGATTCAGAATTCATCTCCGATACTGGCTATCGGCCGCAACTGGGATTGCTGCAATTCGCCACCCCCGAACGTTGCGTGGCGGTCGATCCGCTGGAAGTGAACTCGCTGTCTCCATGGTGGGACATCATGGCAGACGATTCCACGACTGTCATCGTCCATGGCGGTCAGGCAGAAATTCGCTTTTGCGTTCAGCATGGTGGTCAGGTTCCTCGCAGGCTGGTTGACATCCAGATTGCAGAAGGACTCCGTGGGCGCAGTTATCCCTTGTCCTACAACGCGATCGTTGAACGAGTACTTGGCACTGTTATCACGAATTCGCAGACACGCACGGACTGGTTGCGTCGCCCTCTGTCCGAAGAACAAATCGCGTACGCTCTGGAGGATGTCTCCTACGTTCCTCTCGTCTGGGAACGACAACGCAAGTGGCTGGAGTCCAAAGGACGCCTTGCCTGGGCGACGATGGAATTCGATCGTATGTGCCAGTCGATTCTCGATGAAGAAAAGACAGCCCCCTGGGAACGATTATCGGGGATTCATAAGTTGCCGCGGCGAGAACTCGCAGTGGCACAGCGGCTTGCGGTCTGGCGCGAAGAAGAAGCGGCTGAGCGTAACAAGCCGGCTCGCCGTGTTCTACGGGATGATCTGCTGATTGATCTTGCTCGCCGCCGTCCGCGATCTGTTCAGCAGGCTCTGGAAACTCGAGATCTGAATCGCCCGGAGTATCGTCGAAAGCTGGATGAAATGATTGAGGTGATTGAAGATGCAGGCCGCATTCCCGATGACAAGCTGCCGCGTCGAATTCGCTCGCGTGATGATTCGTCGTCGGATGATCAGATCATTTCCCGGCTGCTGGCTTTGGCGTTAGGAAATGTCTGTGCAGAACTTGAGATTGCGCAGGCCCTCGTCGGGACGAACAAAGATCTCACGGAACTTGTGAAATACGTTCGCACCGGCGAATCTTCCGAACTTCCACTGTTATTGAGCGACTGGCGGGGCGAAATCTGCGGTGATTTGCTGAAGAAGGTCCTTGAGGGACGCGTTCGCTTTCGAGTCGCCCCGTATGGATCGTCGACGCCGCTGATTTTTGAAGATCAGCCGGAGTAATGCTCGGTGCCAGACTCCGCGTTCGAGATTGATATTAGAAACGGGCAATCCGCTTTGGCGTTCGATGAGAACCGCGTGCGGACAGCTGTTTTACGCGGACTTGCAATTGAGCAGGTCGAGTCGGCCGTGTTAAGCATTTCAATTGTCGATGATGCGGCCATCCATGTGATCAACCGCGATCATCTGCAGCATGATTATCCAACCGACGTCATCAGCTTTCAGCTCGACTTCATATCGGCTGGGAATCTTCAGGACGAGGACGAGCCTGAGAACGATAACGAAAGCGACGATGACGACTGGTCAGAAGACGAGGATGAGGCCGATGGTGATTCTGTCATAAATGATTCTGTCGATGTTGCTGACGGCGAACTGCTGACAGAAGGTCGAGCTGCCGGGGCTGCAATCGAAGGAGAAATTATCGCCAGTGCGGAGATGGCAGTGAGTATGGCGGCCGATGGGAAATGGTCGGCCGAAGCGGAACTCATTTTATATATCGTACATGGATTGCTGCATATCTGTGGCTACGATGACCTGACGCCCGAAGAAAAATGCATCATGCGTGCGAGGGAGCGAGCGATCCTGAGTGAACTTGGCCTGACCGCGATTTACGCTGAAGACGCAGAGGATCGGCACTAAATCATGAAATGCGTTTATCACGAGCAGCAGATCTGCAATTCCTGTACGTTGCTCGGCTTGGAATATAATGTGACTCTGCAACAGAAGACGCAGGTGCTGGCCAGTCTGTTTCCGGATGTGGCAATCAGTGCGTTTCGAGGCGTGTCGTCGGCTCTGGGCGGAAGAATTCGGGCCAGACTGGCGGTTTCCGGCTCACTGGATGACCTTAAGATCGGCTTTTTCGATGATCAGCAAAAGGTCGTGCCTGTCGATCAGTGCCCGCTGCATCATGAGTTGATTAACGATTCGATCGCACAGATTCGACAGATGATTCAGACGGCGAGGTTGGTTCCTTACGATCCAGGCAGTGATCGCGGCGAATTGAAGTTTGTGGTGCTGACGTGTTCGCCCAGTCATCAGCAATTGATGATTCAGTTTGTACTAAGGTCTAAAGAGGCGGTTGATCGCATCCGCAGTCTTTGGCGAAGAATGACTGAGACTGACCGACAGGGTATCGCGGTCATGTCGGTCAACATTCAACCGGCTCGTTCCTCCGCGATCAGCGGGCGCGAGGAAGTGGCGATTTCCGAACAGACGATGTTGCCGATTCAATTCGACGTCAGTGAAACTGACAATCGCGACTTGTTGTTCGGCCCGCAGAGCTTTCTTCAGACGAACTATGAAATTGCGACGGCACTTTATGCCGCAGCCCGCAGAATGATTCAGTCGAGTGCTTCTCGACGTGTGCTTGACCTTTACTGCGGCGTCGGTGCATTTTCTTTGACGGCTTGTTCGGCTCAGCAAAGCGTTGTGGGGATCGATAACTCTGAGAATGCAATCGCCTGTGCCAACGAAACCGTACGCCGCAGTGGGCTCCGTGACAGGGAGTTTCAATGTCGAAGTCTTGACTGCACCTCGGCCGATCAACTGACGAACAGCAATTTTGACACCATCATTTGTAACCCACCGCGACGAGGCCTCGATGCCGCCAGTCTGGCACTCATCCTTTCTATTCGTCCGCAGCAGGTGCTGTATTCCAGTTGCAATCCGGTGACTCTGCAAAGAAACATTCAGGAGTTGTCTGCAAGGTACGAGGTGCTCGAGTTGCACCCCTTTGATATGTTCCCCTTCACAACCCACTTTGAAGTTCTCGCCCTACTGCAGCGTAAAGCGGTCTGAAGATCGTAACCGCATCAACGGCAGCAGGCTTCTGCAAACTTCCGAACAGCCAGCGATGTTGCTGCCGAGAGCAGCGGACAGGCCTGTAATCAAGTTCGCATCGCATCGATGTCGAAGATATGAATTCGCCGCCAGAAAATCGTTGGGCTAGGCTGGCCAGATCTGCGAACCGCCGTCGACTCGAAGAACCTGACCGGTCACAAATGCACCAAGAGGGCCGGCGAAGAATTCCACCACGCGAGTCACTTCATCGACAACACCAACACGGTCCAGAGTTCCGTCGGTGACCAGGCGAGCATCCTCGACTTTGCGAGTGCCCAGGAACCGCCCGGTGCGAGTATCCCCCGGGGCGAGACTGTTCACGTTGATGTTGTACGACCGAAGCTGTTCCGCCAGACATCGAGTGTACTCCACGACGCCAGCCTTGGCCGTTGCGTAAATGGAACTTCCGGCGATGCCCTTGAACGCAGAGATTGAACTCAGGGTTAAAATGCGTCCTGATTTTCGCTGCATCATGATGCGGGAGCATTCCTGGCAGACCAGAATAGTGCTGAGCAGATTGCGATCCAGCACCGCTCGAATATCTTCAATCTTGATGTTCACGGCATCGTTCGGATTCGGCTTACCGCCGGCGGCCGCGATATCTCCGCCTGCATTGTGAACAAGAATATCGATCGGCCCCAGTTCACTGCAGACTGATGAGACAACCTGCTTTACGTGATCGTGATTTGTCAGGTCTCCGAGAACTCGACAGGTTCGCACGCCATGAGTCTGGCCAATCTCCAGAGCAGTCTGAGTCAAAGTCGTGCCTTCACCGTATTCAGCCGGTCCGTTTTCACGCATCCCGTGAACACCAACACTGCAGCCTAACGACGCGAGATGTTCCGCGAATGCTCGCCCCAGCCCGCGCCCCGCTCCAGTGACCAGAGCAACTTTGCCTTCCAGCATTCTTGATGACATAACAACGTTCCTTTGGTGTTCCGCCAGAACCGCCGGAGAGCGATCTGACAAAAATGTGCGCAGCAAAAAGCCCAGTCGAGTTGAATCGTGATATGCCACGTTCAAACGCCTGGGCTATGAAACTTCAAACGGAGAGGGGGGGATTCGAACCCCCGGTACCATTTCTGATACACAGCATTTCCAGTGCTGCACAATCGGCCACTCTGCCACCTCTCCAGATTCTTCAAGCCTGCAAGCCCGAAGGCACTATCAAGCTTCGACAGCTTCTGCAGCAGCGGCTTTCTCAGCCTTACGCTGAATCACGCCGGCTTCGCGAGTTTCCAGAGCAGCCACGGCGATCAGGCGACGCTTGAGCTGTCGGTAATCGGCATTCAGCAGACGCCACACGGCGTTCTTGCCGCGAGCCTTTCCGGTGACTCCTTCGGAGGCCAGCTTTGTTTCACAAGCTGACAACTGCTGCTGAGCTTTGGTCAGCTGACGTTCAATTCGAGATCGGTCCTTCAACATGCCGCACCAGTAAATTCAAAATCAAAAGGGAAATTCTGTTATCGCAGGATGCAACTGAACATGTATTCAGTTTTAGCGTCGGGAATCGCGTATTCTTACAACCCGCTCCGGGTTCTTCAACGCGAAACCCCTGAATAAATGGGGATGTTCACGATCCGGGAGCTTACATCTCCGCTGATCAGCAGAGTGAATGTAGTGTCTTCGAGTATCTGCGGTCGGTGGGATCAGGGAAAAACCCAGAAAATCCGCATTCGAAGGTTTGGGGACGGAAGACCAGACGAAACAATGTTCGACTTCACCGAAATCTGACTCTGACAAGAGAGAATTCCCGTGGCTCGCTATTCCGACCGTCTGCAGTTCGCCCTCCAAATGGCGTCCCGAGCATCCGAACTGATTCTGCAGTATTATCAGGTGGATGGTTTGCTGGTGGAGTCCAAATTGGATGAATCGCCCGTAACGGTTGCCGACAAAGGCGCGGAGCAACTGATGCGGCAAATGTTGGCGGAGCAATACCCGGACGACGGCGTGCTGGGAGAAGAATTTTCCGACGTGCCCAGCCGCAACGGCTTCCGATGGATTCTCGATCCCATCGACGGCACCAAAGCCTTCATTCACGGCGTCCCTTTATTCGGCACCCTGATCGGTGTCGAACACGAAGCACGCATGGTCGCCGGAGTCTGCCGCTTCCCCGCGTTGCAGGAAGTCGTTTACGCCGCCGACGGAGAGGGTTGCTGGTGGCAGATTGGCCAACAGTCGGCACGAAGAACATCCGTCAGTCAGGTGACATCGATTGGCTCTGCGCGTCTTATGTTCACGGAGCCAACTCACTGGCGCTCAACGGGGCGTTTTGATTCCATTGTGCAGGTCATGGATCAGGTGAAGATCGCGCGCGGCTGGGGCGACTGCTACGGACACGCGATGGTCGCAACGGGCCGAGCCGAACTGGCGATTGATCCTCTAATGTCTCCATGGGACATCGCCGCTTTGATTCCGATCCTTCGAGAAGCCGGCGGGTGTTGTACTGACTGGAAGGGACAGGAAACAATCACTGGTGGGGATGGGGTGTCGTTTGTGCCGGCTTTGCGAGAGTCCGTGATCAGCATTCTGGGCACAGCCCCTGCGTTGAGAAAGTCGTAACGACCTACAACGTCGGCAGCTTTTCGGTGCTCTCCTCTTCGATCATTTCCGGAGGCAGAGTATTCAGCAGGTAAAGCACGCGGCGTGTGCCCAGATACAGCGTCGCGCGCGTGGCGTCAGAAATTTCGCTTATGCTGCCGGTCAAAGAAGAATTGGCAGCTCGCAGCAAGTGCTGAAGCACGGCCGGATGAGCGGAGACAGAATTTCCGAAGAGAATCAGACTCGTGTCGGATGATTCCAGCAACGCGACCAGGGCCTTCAATTCATCACGGGAAATTTTTGCAGGTCTGGGCCTCCGAAAGAGGCCGCCTGTGTCAGTATTTGCGGCCACATCAATCCTCCGCTTCGTCTCATTCTTCATCGCAGCGTCTCATTACAGTTATTGGATGTAATTCAGCAAGTTTGGTGTCAACAACTGGCCCACAGCCGCCATCGTAAACTGCTGCAGATTGTTCAACTCCTTAAGACGCAGTACAGCCTCGGCAATGTCAGCAGAAACAGTGTCGCTGTATTCGGTTTTCTCTGCCAGTTTCAGGTCACCTGTTCGGGATTCCAGTCGGTCGATCTGTTCGAGACTGACTGACTGCACTCCCACCATATCGAGGACATGATCCTGTATCCGTTCAATGTCGCCGATGCGTCGCGACAGGCTGTCACTCCGAGTCGACTCGGGCATATTCCGAGTATTCAGGATGTCATCTCGCAGTTCCCGAAGGACGCTGAAGACATCCGAGGTTCCGGGGAATTCCACATGATCAGTCCCGGCGCGGCGGATGGCGGTAGTGTTCAGGTTGACAAGTGTGCCATCGCGAGGATCCGTAATCTGCTGATTTGTACTGAACGAAATCGCAGTCCGAGTGATGCCGCCGTCCAGCGACAGGCTGCCGGTGGCTTCGATATCCACAGAGCCATTGAATCCGGCTGTAATTCCGGTGGTATTCACGTGAACTTTTTCACCCATTGGTCCAGTGACCACAAGGTTTGTCATCGTGTTATTGAAGACTACCGGGTCGGCCCCATTGAGCGAAATTGTTCCAGTGGTGCCCGTCCCGCTGGTGTCGTTGATAAGGAGAACATTGGATCCGCCCGGACCGATGACCGTATCAGCGGCCGCAGAATCGATTCCGGTGAGAATCCCCGAGCCGCCGGCAAAGGTTGTGGCATCATGAATCACCATCAACTGTTTGGACCCTACGGCAGTGTCTGTGCCGGTTCCTGTTGTCACCCCGGATTTTCCCACGACAACCGTGGGTTCGCGAGCGGCAGACTGAAACACCATGTCGCCCGGCAACAGGCCCTGACGTTCCAGATCGCCGGCAATGTACAGCCCCGTACTGTCGGGTGAACCGGCGTAGATCGTCTGGCCGCTGTTGTCGAGCGTTCCCGGAAAAGGTTGCGTATTCGCCGCTGTGCCGCTGAAAAGATAACCGCTCTCATCGGAAGCATTCGCAGCACTCGTCATCTGCTGTAACAATCCATCAAGTTGCGATGCAATCGCTCTGCGCTCGCTGTCGTCGGTCACATTCTGCGATTGAAGCGCAAGCTGCCTCGCTGTTGTCAAAAGGCTGTTGATATCCCGCAGATGGACATGCGCCTGCTCAAGCCGGGATTTTACATGGCTGATAGAAACTTCATGGGCCTCCAGTCGGTCGACGCGATCCTTCTGAATCAGACTGCGCCTGATTGCGGCCGGATCATCCGACGGGCGTTGCATTCTTAGCCCGGTGCTGATCTGCTGCTGAACAGTAAAAAGCTCAGACGACTGCTGCGCAAGATACTTGCGAGCAGTGATAGCCATCTGACTTTGTGTCACTCGGAAATCCATAGGACTGGTTTCTTCTGCCGCAAACTTTCAAAATCCGGCGGGATTAACAGCATCCCGCACTCCAGTCATTATTCTTTACCTGGCAATCGTGAACAACTCTTCGAGCATCTGGTCAGCCACCGAAATGAATCTAGCGGCCGCCTGATAGGCACGCTGACTCTGCATCATTTCCAGCATTTCCTGATTGATATCCACGCCGGACAGAGCGGCCTGGTCAGCCTGAAGTCGGGTCTGATAGTTTTCGAGTTGAGTGGTGCGACTGTCAGCGGCCTGAACGATCAGTCCCGACTCCGCCGTGATATCT
Source organism: Planctomycetaceae bacterium (assembly GCA_044235005.1). Classification (GTDB taxonomy): domain Bacteria; phylum Planctomycetota; class Planctomycetia; order Planctomycetales; family Planctomycetaceae; genus SXXK01. The sequence goes on from JBIIIF010000115.1 coordinate 13,619, forward strand.
GCAATCTCTTCTGTAAATGTTCGCCCGGAGAGTTCGTCAAGTCGCAGGTCACGCAGCCTTGCGATTGCGGCCAGATTGATTGCATCACCGGGCCGCCCTGTCGCCGAAGTCGCCAGCCTTTCAGGGTTGCGAAGCAGTTCCTCTCGAACCTTAAAAAGCCCCGGTTCAGAAGCAGCAAACAGGGAATTGATCCCCAATGCGGAAAGAATTCCTGTTTCATCCGGGTTATCTGTGACACTCAGCGAAAATGTATCCGCGGCTGCCACTGTGCCACTCCCAAACTGCAACGAGACACCATCACGAACTTCGACCGCCGCACCCGCTTCATAACCCGCGCCGATGTTTTGAAGGCCTATGATCTGACCGGACGAGTCCCGGATGGTAGCGGTCAGACCAACAGTCTCTCCCACAGTGCCCGGACCGGAAAACGTCACACTCCACTCATCCGGAGCATTTCCCTCGAACCAACCACTGAACTCCGGACGACTTGTGCCTGTCATACCGGTCAGCACCGGTATATTGTCGGGACGCCCTGCGAAGTCGATCGAATACGGCCCTTCCGCTGAAATCATCACTGTCTTTCGCACGGTGTCAATTGTCGCCACAACCCCATCGAGGGCTGTCAACTTTGCGGCGATGTCGGTCAACGACTCTGTGGTGGTATCGACGGAGACCTTTTCGGTTCGGCGAACCCCCGTGGCATCCTCCGTCACCGTAAGATAGAGATCACCGCTGTTGATCGGGAAATCCGGCATGCTGTTGTTCAGCGTCGATGTAACGTTCAGAACACCTCGAGTTCCCAGAAGGACCGAATAGGGCCCCTGATCCGACATCCCCTGTGCATGTTGCTGATCGACGGTTCTGATAATTTCCCGTGCCACATCTCGCAGTCGTCCTCGGAACGAAGGAATCGTCTCATTGAGTGCGGCTGTCATCGCCTGCAACTTTCCTGACTCGGGCAAGATCGGCTCCAAGAGATCATCCGCCCTGATTCCTGTGATCCCGTCAACATCCCGGCGGGATTGGAGCGTGGCCGGATGATCGCCAATCACAACCGCACCGCCTGCGACGAGAACCTGCTCGCGGCCATTGCTCAGGCTGAATGACTCCGCAGGAACCCACTCTGTGAGCTTCGTCAGCATGGCATCCCGACGATCCAGCAAATCATTGGGCTCACCTCTTGCTGAAAGCGATTTAGAAATCAGAGAATTCAGCCCCGCGATGTCGTTCAGTAATTGATTCACCTCTTTCAGGCCATCGTCCAGATTCAGACGAACGTCACGTTCCAGTGCTGCCAGTTTCTGGTCCATGCTGTTAAACGAGTTCATCAGTTCCTCGGCCGAGGACAGGAACTCCTGACGCACTGTGAGATCCTGCGGCGCGTTGGAAGCTTTCTCCAGTCGGTTGAAGAAGTTGGACAGCGTCTGATGGATTGAGGAGTCTCCCGGAGTCAGCAACGACTCAATCTGCCGGTTGATTTCCAGCGCCTGCCGGCTGGTCCCGGTCTCAGAGGTGTTCCGCAGCATGGCGGTCTCAACAGCGCTGTTCCGCAGTCGGGTGATTTGCTTAACATCCACCCCTGCCCCGACATAATTATGGCCCTCACGAATCGGAGGGCGAGTCTGCAGTTCAACTCGTTGACGGTGGTAGCCCGGCGTCGCTGCATTGGCAAGATTATTTCCCAGCACCGCCAGCGTCTGCTGTTGTGCGCGGAGAGAAGATAATCCAACGTCAAACGCCTTCATGGATCCGTCTTTTCAAGAGCGAGTTTCAAATCTAAAGGCCGCTGGGTTCAGATTTCTCTGTCCGCTTGCGTCGTAACGATCAGAGGTCATAGAGCCTGGAAGCGAATCCAAAAACGTGAGCTGTATTCTTCGCGACTCATTCACAATCCACGCAGCCGTGCTCGCCAAAGTCTTGATCTGAACCAGAATCTTTTGAAGACGCAGGCGGGCCGGGATCAACAGCGCGGCAGCAGCCGGAGTGGCATACGGCAGCAGGGCCGAAAAACAGACCTGCTCAGGCGGGATGCCCAGGTACTGCGAAAGATTACTGATGACCTTGCGGCGATTCTCCAGCAGGAATGCGGCATGCTGCAGGCTCTGCTCAATGCGGACCCGCAACTCTCTCTGCTTCGAATCGTCTGTCGAATGAAACGGCAGGTCTCTGAGAAGCTTCATTGTATTCCGCAACGAAACCTCCTCAGCATCCACGTGAACAAGAAGCCCCCGCAGATGTTCAGGTTGCAGCAGGCAGCACGGCTGCGTTGGAGCGGAATTGCTCATTCTTGTACTCCTCGATTCCCTTCGATTGTCGGTGGCCTGCCTGCCCCCGATTTACATAGTCCTCAAGCTGACTCTTTGCGGTGGCCGATTCGAACAGCGTTTCCAGCCCTGTTCGGGAACCACGAGCCAGATGCTGCCCCATAAACATGTCGAACATACCGCCATACGTGTCACTATGGTCGCCCGGAAAGAACCCTTCGCCGCTATCCGTCTCCCGGAGCTGTTTAATCATCATCGACATGAAAACACCTTCGAACTCTTCAATCACTTTCTGCACTTTTTCAGATTTCTCTGAATTCTTCTGCACAGTGTTCCCTGATGCCGTCAGTTTGTCTGTCTTGACAGAGTTCTGCCCGAACCTGGCAGGACTCCCCTCCGGAAATGCCGGGTTATTGCTGATGTTCATCTGATGGCTCCTTTCAACAGTCCCGCACTATTTCAGTTCCAGTTCGGCATGAAGAGCTCCGGATTCCTTGAGTGTCTGAAAGATTGAACTGAGGTCTCGCGGACTAACCCCCAGTGCATTCAGCGATGATGCCAGATCACCAACAGTGACATTTTCCTCGATCACACTGATCGCTCCGGGTTCTTCCATCACATCAACTGAGGTTCTTGGCACAACGGTCGTCTCACCTTCGCTGAAGGCATTGGGCTGTGAGACCTCCGGAGTCTCTGCGGTGCTGATGATCAGGTTGCCATGAGTAATTGCGACCTTCGAAAGTCGAACGTCCGAACCGAAGACGATCGTTCCTGTTCTTTCATTGATCACGACGCGAGCCGTGTTGCCGGGAACAACAGTCAACTCCTGACATTCGGAGATAAACCGGTACGGATCACCTAATGCTGATGAAGGCAGTCTGACTGCCACCGTCGCCGGGTCCATCACGGCTGCGCTTCCGGGAGCATATTTGTTAATGGCCTGACTCATACGATCAGCCGTAGTGTACTGCGGATTGCGCAGCAGAAACTGAAAAACATCGCCGTCGAAAATCCGGCAGGGGATCTCTTCTTCAACAATCGCTCCCATGGGAACTCGACCGGTCGTAGGATGATTTTTGGTCACCGTGGCCGCTTTACCTCCGAAGTCACCTCCGTTTAACGAAATCGGCCCCGAGGCGATGGCGTACACTGTGCCATCAACGCCTTCCAGAACGGTCTCAGTCAGAACTCCGCCGTGCAGACTCTTCGCATTGTCAAAGGCAGAAACAAGGGCATCCAGTTTCTGACCATTTTTCGCGTGGGGAGGCAGCACCACCGTGACACGGACAACTGACATGTTGTCGGTCTTCTCCTGTGATCGCTGAATATTCTCTCGAAGTGCGGGGTCTGCCCGGTTCCCCATCTTCTGCAGCAGGAGCAGGGAAAACTGCTTTGTTGTCGGAGTCGTTCCACCGGTCCCCGCCAGACCCGTCACAAGTCCAAATCCACTGATCGCATTCGGATGCTCGCCACGGATGGTGGTGATATCTTTGATGCGAACCAGTGGTCCCTTTTCCTGCGCCGTAACGCTTGAAACAGCAATCATCGCCAGCGTCACTGCAATGGCCCGGATCAGGAAAGTCGGGAACATTGGCAGGATGTTGAAAGGTAGACGCGTCATGATTCTTTCCGTCGTGGAATCCTTCGACTGCTATTTGTATCGAGGCCATTGGCAGAAACAGGGGCTCGTCTGACTGCACGAGATGTCTACTTCCTGCTTCCGGGTGTCAGCGGCAAGCTGACATTTCGGGTTGGCGTTTCCGTCGTGGTTCAGGCCGTCCGGAGCTCTTAGAATGGCCAAACCCTGTTGGCAGCACGACTCAGCCAGCCTTGACGAACAAATCGTTTCGAGGTGCCTTCACCCTCGTAAACTGTTTTCAGATCAGCCACATACCGAGAACTAATTAAGTTGTCGGGGCCGAGGTCAATCGGGCGAACGACGCCCGAGATCACCAGAGTTCGCTCTTCCCCGGCAATGCTCAGATTACGTCGTCCGGAAATTACAAGATTACCATTTGGAAGGACGTCCACAACAGTGACAGTGATCTGGTCGGTGTATTCTCGGGAATCTCGATAGTTAGCCTTACCGGAGAACGCCCGCTTGGCCGAACTTGCGAAGTCGAGCGACGCGCTGGCAGCCTGTGCTGCAAAGCCACCGCTGGAACTCCCGGCGTAGTCCCCCGAGAGCCCGTTGCTGGAATCTTTATTTAACGATCTGTTTTCACTGTTATCAACTTCGCTGGCTTCACTGATGATCAGTGTCAGAAGATCTCCGACGTAGCGGGCCCGGGAGTCGTAAAACAAATAGGCTCGCTGAGGATCGCGTTTTTTCCAGAGCGAGTCTGCCAGCACATCCGGAACATCACAAGTTACTCCCGCGACAAAGGCTGCGATCGCACAATTTGTGACGGCAGATCTTTTTATTCTTCTGAACATGATCACATTCTCTCCTATCGTTCGACAATGACTCGAACACTGCCCGGACCCACAACTGTGCCACTCAGCAAATTGTCGGAATCTCTGTTCATCAGTTTTATGGTGTCACCAATCCCGGCATCCTGCATCGCTTCGACATTGCGAAGTCTTGTTTCCAGTCGTCCGGCTCGAGCATAGGCCGTGACAAGATCTCCTCGCTTAATCAGGACCCTCGCACCGGAGGGCGTCGTTTGAAAATCCCGGGACTGCAGGATCGTTCCGGGAACGACATTGCTGCGAACTCGCTGGCCAAATACGTGGGAGCCGTCCAGCTCCTCCAGAGTCGCTGAGACGAATCGTCGTTCGAACTGAACAGAACGCTCGTCGATTGGCTTGTCTCGGGTCAGGGCGACTTTGGCGACAGCTACGGTCTGACGCCTGCGAATATCAAAGGCCGCCGATCGATTAATGATCATGCGATCTCCGTTCCAAATCTGAACCAGCATGATGCACCGTCCCGGTCCCAATGTAGCCGGCGGGATCACCCTGACCAGCAGACCATCGATGTCCAGAGTCTTTGGCGGAAGAGATTGCACGAAGACATTCTGCAGCTCTACGGAAATGTCTTCTTTGTCTGATCCCATCAACGCAAATGCGACTTCTTTCGCCGCGTCTTCGATGACGGTATCTGTCAACAACTCCCGTTCCCGAAAGGAGACTCGAACCTCAGGCGACCCAATAATTCTGATTTCCTCAATCGACCATCCGGCCAGAACGAGTCGTGAAGTAATCGATCGTTCGCTGATCGTTTCTTCAGTAACAGCCAGATCCAGCAATCTTAACTCGATGGCCTCAGCAGCAGCTTGATCCGAAAACGATCGACTTTTAACCTTCGCCACGTCTCGCAGCAGGACCTGCGGTGAAAACACCGTTGCCGTTTCTTTCAGTTCGATCGTCAACAAGTCAGCACAGACGATTGGGCCACAGACGACAATCATCACGACTGGCAGTAACATACGGAACGAGAAACCAGGAAAAGTCCGGTTCATGGGATTACCTCACGATATCGATCGAGGTTGACAGCATTTCATCTCCCGCACGGATGGCCCGCGAGTTAATCTCGTAGGCGCGCTGAGCACTGATGAGAGAAATCAGTTCAGTGACCACTTCGACGTTGGCGCCTTCAAGCATTCCCGAACGAACTGTTCCGTATCCCAGAACACCCGGGTTTGAGGCAGTGGGCGGGCCGGAGGCCGCTGTGGTTGCAAAGAGATTGCTGCCTTCATTGGACAGACCGCTGGGATTGGGAAAGGTCGAAATCTGGATCTGTCCCAGATTCGTCGGAACCTGATCTGTGCCTGAGGGCTGGCCCTGAATCGTACCGTCTGCACCAATCGTGATGCGATTGATGTCAACTCCATTAGGGATTGTGATCACTGGAATCATCAGGTGTCCGTCACCATTCACAAGACGGCCCTGGTCGTCCATACGAAATCCGCCGGCTCGGGTATAACGAGTTTCTCCGTTTGCAATCTGAACGGAAAAAAATCCGTCGCCTTCAATCATCATGTCCAGCGGATTTCCGGTCTGCTCAGCGGTTCCGGGCGAAAAATGCTTGTTGTTCGCAACAACACGAACACCGTTACCTAACTGCAGGCCGGTCGGTGAAACCTGACCGTTGCCAACCGACGTTCCTGGTGTGCGATAGTTCGTGTAGATCATGTCCGCAAAATCGACGCGGCTGCGTTT
>JBIIIF010000350.1:0-5965 GCA_044235005.1 Planctomycetaceae bacterium
GGACGTGCTCAGCTTGATGATGCAGTAATTCGCAAGCTTGCGACTGGTCAGATCTATACGGCCAATCAGGCCCTCGAGAATTCTCTGGTTGATGAGATCGGCTATACAGAAGATGCGGTCGCCGCGTTGGCGAAGCAACTGCAACTTTCCAGTTATGATGCGTTTGAGTATCGCTCAACACCGGGCCTTGTGGACGCTCTTATCGGTTCAAAAGCCTCCGCAGCAGATGTCATCGCGGATCAGATCCTTCAGGCCAGCGTGCCGAGAGCGATGTATTACGCGAGTTGGAATCCGTGGGTGCCTGTTCAATAAGACCACTGCGAAGATGAGCGATCCGTCGAGTCACTCATCCTTCATTACTCTCTGCAGGCGTTCGATCAGTTCCTGACGGGCTCGAAAAATCCGGCTGCGGACGGTGCCGAGCGGGATGTCGAGGATTTCGCCGATCTCTTCGTACGAGAATCCATCGATTTCCTTAAGAACCAGCGGCTGGCGAAATTCGTCTGCAATTTTTTTCAATGCTTCCTGAACGAGGCGAACCTGTTCTGCCTGTTCCATCGCATGCCCGGGAGCATTCTGCTGGCTGGGATCCGCGGGTTCAAACGCCGAAGCTTCGTGCATATGATCCAAAGACCCGGCACTGATGCGCTGACGCCGCGCACGACTGATCGCAACATTACGAGCAATGCGGTAGAGCCACGAATAGAACCCGGCATCTCCCCGGAAAGAACTCAATTTCTGCCACGCCAGAACAAACGCCTGTTGAGCCACATCCAGTGCATCTTCGCGGGAGTTCAGGACATGCTCAAGGCTGTGAACCAGCCGATCCTGGTAACGTCTCACGAGGTCATCAAACGCGCGCGGATTTCCCTGCAGAGTCATCGTGATGAGTTGCAGGTCTGAAGAGCTGTCCACCGAGTCTGCTGACCTCTTTGCTGAGCACTACTTTGGAGCGACCTGTTCAGGCACGCCCTGCTGTCGGAAGTGGCTTATCCGAGCCTGCCAACGTTAATTTTGGATGCCGCGAAAGATAGTACATTCCGAAGATTCCTGTAATCATCAGGCCAATGCTCATCATCTGCGCATCTTTCAACCCCAGCGCGCCCGGGTCGATGTCTCCTCGAAGCGTCTCCAGCACGTAGCGACTAATCGGATACAGGATCGATGTCAGGCACATCACCGCACCGTCAAAAGGTCGGCGACGGAAGAACCACGCGAGAATCCCGGCGAACACAAAAGCTGCCACGGAACTGTAAATCTGCGTGGGGTGCAGCGAGATTGTCTCTGCGGCGTCTCGACCGATGACGCCGTTCTCAACAAGCTTCTCGAAGGTCAGGCTGTCCGGAGGAAATCTGACGGCCCATGGTCGCTCACAGGCCTTGCCGTAGCAACAGCCGTAGAGAAAACAGCCGATTCGCCCGAAACCTTCACCGATCAGCAGCGAGGGTGCAAGAACATCAAACATGGCGAGCGGGCTGATCTTTTGGCGAAGGCAGAAAATCGTGACTCCTATAATTCCCCCAATGACGCCGCCGTAAAACACGATTCCACCGTCCCACAACGCGACGGAGGCGATAAGCTTCTCCATGCCCTGAGCACGGGCCATCGCGGGACTGCCATGCCGGACAAGGTAATAAATGCGAGCACCGATCAGTCCCGGAATCAGGGCCCACATCATCATGTCCCAAATGACTTCCGGCGGTTGTCCGATTTTGAGCACTCGTCGCGAAGCCAGCCAGGTAGCGGTCGAAAAGCCGATGAACATCATGAACCCATAGCCGAAGACAGGGATCCCGGTCTGAACAATGCCAATGTTCGGACGCAGAAACGCGAGAACCAAAAGCACGATCGGGACCACCAGCCAAAAGCCAGCCGACGCGATGGATTCTTTCAGATTCCTTGAACTGCGGTATATCACCACAAAGGAAACGCATGTGATCAGCAGCCAGACCAGGATCAGCCACGCCATGCCAACATGCAGTTCGTTGCCAACCGACTGCCATTGCCAGAGATCTTCGAACAGGAATCGCAGGAGGACCTTGCGCATAGGACAAATCGCATAAAAGTCGGCCGAGAAAACGGCCAGGCCGGTGTCGCTCGTTTTTCATTCAACGAGCCTTCCGGCTAATCATAGCGTAAGCCCGGCGATCTAAGAAACGCGGGTTTTTCAGCGATTGCGGTGTCTTTGGCCACCGTCAGCCGAAATGCAGGATCTCATTGTCAATCAGACGCGTAGTTCCCACCTTCGCGGCAATCAACGCGACGGCAGGTTCTGAGCGTTCGGTCAAGAGTTCGAGTGTTCGACCATTGGCGATCACGGCATATTGCAGGTCGATCCCTTCGACGGAGCGAAGCACGTCGATCATCGCAGCGGAAATCTCCCCGGGCAGAAGGGTAGTTTCTTTCGCCAGTTGCTTGGCTTTGCGCAGAGCCTGAGACAACAGGCCAGCGCGTTGACGTTCATCCGGAGACAGGTACCGATTGCGACTGCTCATCGCCAGTCCATCAGGTTCTCGGATGATGGGACATGTGACAATTTCAACAGGCTGGTTCAGATCTTCGACCATCTGCCGAATGATGAGTTGCTGCTGAAAATCCTTCTGCCCAAAGTAGGCACGATCAGGTTCCGTGATATTGAACAGCTTGGTGACGACGGTTGAGACGCCATCAAAGTGGCCCGGCCGATGAGCACCTTCCAGCACAGAGGCCAGCCGATCAACGCGGACAATGGTTTGAGCCAGCGGTGAGTACATCGACGACGTTTGCGGCGTGAAGACCAAAGCAGCACCGGCCTGCCGGCACATCTCCAGATCGCTTTCCAGCGTTCTGGGGTACTTGCCGAAATCTTCATTCGGCCCGAATTGAGTCGGGTTCACGAAGATCGTACCCACGACAAAATCGCATTCCTTGCGAGCTCGCTCGATCAAACTCACATGGCCCGCATGCAGCGCGCCCATGGTTGGAACGCAACCGACCGATTTCCCCGCGCGGCGAGCCTCACGGACAAGTCGGTTTGTTTCGGATGGCAGTGGTTCCACAATCATTTATGTCTCACCGCAAAACATCTTTGTAACAAGGCTGTCTCTTGACACACAGTTGTGTTGGTGAGTTACTTCGCAGGCTTCTCATAAGCCTGCATGTCCTTCAAAATCCTTTTCGCCCCATTGCCCAGAAACAGGACATCCACTCCAGCAACCAGAAGTGTATATCCCTGAGCTGCATACGGAGCGACAGCTTCGGCGTTTACACCGAAATATCCAAGCGGAATAGACGCGGATTGGCAGGTTGCGGTGATCTTCGCAATCGCGTTAAGAATTTCGGGGTCAGAAATCTGCCCCATCTTGTTGTAGCTGGCTGAGAGATCGTAAGGCCCGAGCAACACGCAGTCGACACCCGGAACTTTGACAATTGATTCAATGTTTTCGACCGCTGTCCTGTGTTCTGCCTGAACAATCACAACGACATCGTCGTTGGCGGAGGCGACATAATCGGCAAAGCGAAAGCCATAACCGTGAGCTCTTGCCAGGCCGACACCACGACCTCCGGCAGGAGCGTATCGAGCAAACCGTACGACATCAGCCGCCTGTTCGGCCGTGTTGACCTGAGGCACGATGACCCCTTGTGCTCCAAGGTCCAGCACCTTCTTGATTTCTGCTTCATCGCAGATCGGGACACGCACGATGCAGGCCACGCGATGACTCACAGCCTGAAGAATGCCCAGGATGTCAGATGTTGTCAGAGGTCCGTGTTCACCATCGATAAACAGCCAGTCGAAGCCCACGTCGGCAAGAATTTCGGCCGTCGACGCTGTCGGCAGAGTGACCATCGTGCCCAGAAGTGTTTCGCCCTTTTGCAGGCGTTCGCGAAATCCCTTGATCATTGGAAGAGTTCTTTACCAACAAAATGAAGCGTGGGAACGCTCCAACGGATTTAAGACAAAGCGCATGCGCCCGTGTCGTTGGAGCGATCTGCGAGCAATGTTTCAATGGTCAGCCTGGAGCAACACAAAGCTCGTCTTGGACTATCGTGCCAGACGATGCAGGTACTCACCGTACTCATTCGGGAACTCGGATGCCAGTGATTGCAGTTGGCTGCGATCAATGAAGCCTTTTCGCCAGGCGATTTCTTCGGGGCAGGAGATCTTCAGGCCCATTCGCTTTTCGATCGCCGCGACGAAATTACCGGCGTCCAGCAGAGATTCATGCGTTCCGGTATCAAGCCACGCGAAACCTCGAGAAAGCATTTCGACTCGCAGAAGTCCTCGGCGCAGATACTCGCGATTGACGTCGGTGATCTCCAACTCGCCTCGCGGAGATGGTTTCAGATTGCAGGAGATCTCCACGACAGAATTGTCGTAGAAGTAAAGTCCGGGAACGGCAAAGCTGGATTTGGGCTTCTGAGGTTTCTCTTCGAGCGAGATGGCTTTTCCCTGAGCATCGAACTCAACAACGCCGTATCTCTCGGGATCACGCACTTCGTACCCGAAGATTGTCGCTCCTGTTTCAAGGCTTCCGGCACTGGCCAGAATCTTCTGAAAGCCACTGCCGTAGAATATGTTGTCTCCCAGAACCAAAGCCACATGGTCATCACCGACAAAGTCTGCTCCAAGGATGAACGCCTGGGCGAGTCCTTCCGGCTTAGCCTGAGTGATATAAGCAAACTTCATGCCCCACTTCGCGCCGTCACCGAGCAGCTTTTCAAATCCACCGATGTCTCGAGGCGACGAAATGATCAGCACTTCCTGAATGCCGGCCAGCATCAGCGTGGAAAGCGGATAGTAAATCATCGGCTTGTCGTAGACCGGCGCCATCTGTTTACTGATGCCGAGGGTAATCGGAAACAGTCGAGAACCAGTGCCTCCTGCGAGAATGATGCCTTTTTTGAAGTGGGACATGGGTAGAGGTTTTCGGTTGGAGGTGTTCGGTTTTCTGAAAGATCGGCGAGCGGCAGGGCGTCAGCCCTCCGAGTGTCTTCATTGGTCGTTCAAAAATAGACTTTCTATTCGTCGCCCAGCCCGAGGCGTTCGCGGCGATATTTCCCGGACTGAACGCGTTCGACCCAAACCGGATTTTCAAGATACCAGCGAATGGTCAATTCCAAGCCTGACTGGAAATCCTGTTGAGGCTTCCAGCCCAGCTCATGCTCAATCTTTGTCGCGTCAATCGCGTACCGACGATCGTGGCCGGGACGATCTTTCACGTAACGAATCAGAGATTCACAAGGGGCGTGTGACAAACCGGGACGAAGTCGATCAACCGTGGCGCAGATCATTTTTACGATGCTGATATTGGTCTGCTCATTGTTGCCACCCACGTTGTAGCATTCGCCAATTCGTCCCTTCGCAAGTACGGTTTCAATGGCTGCACAATGATCTTCGACATACAGCCAATCGCGGACGTTGAGACCGTCGCCGTAAACAGGCAGCGGCTTACCTTCGATGGCGTTCAGAATCATCAGAGGGATCAGTTTTTCCGGGAACTGATAGGGTCCATAGTTATTCGAACAGTTCGTGATCAGTACCGGCAGTCCATACGTGTGAAGATAGGCTCGAACAAAATGATCCGATGCCGCTTTGCTTGCAGAGTAAGGGCTGTTTGGCGAATACGAGGTTTCTTCCGTAAACAAACCTTCTGCGCCAAGTGAGCCATAGACTTCGTCAGTCGACACATGCAGCAGGCGGAATTGGTCTTTGTCCGAACCGCTCAATTGCGAGTAATACGCCCGGATTTCTTCGAGCATCCGACAGGTACCAAGCACGTTCGTTTCAACGAAGGTGAGTGGTCCATCGATTGAACGATCGACGTGCGATTCTGCTGCGAAATTGACGATGGCTGACGGACGAAATTTATCGAGCAAATCTTTGACGAGTGCTCGATCGCCAATGTCTCCTGCAACAAGCTGATGCAGTTCGGAGTTCGGTGGCAGCGAGTCCGGGTTGCCTGCATAGGTTAGTTTATCAATATTG
>JBIIIF010000351.1:0-5957 GCA_044235005.1 Planctomycetaceae bacterium
TCAGAAACGAAACAAGGCGACCCTTCCTCGCAGAAGTGGTCGCCTCATTTCAAATTTCAAATCTGAGATTTCAAATTCACAAGGGTGTCCTTACCCCTTCAGCACTTTGCTGATCGTCTCTTTCAATACGGTTGCACTCTGAATCAGAGCTGTCTTTTCTTTCGACCACAGCTCGACTTCGATATGGCTCTTCACGCCCGTGCGGCCGACGACGGTTGGGATTGAGAAGCAAACATCTCGAACTCCGTAGGCCCCATTCATCAGGCTGCTGACTGGCAGAATGCGGTGATCGTCGAGAGCAATGCTGTGGACAACATCGGCGATAGAGACACCGACGGCGAAGCCAGCTCCGCCTTTTTTCTTGATGACTTCCGCCCCGCTGCCACGAGTCTTCTTTTCGACTTCGGCAATCAAAGTCGCATTGACGCCGGGGAACTTTTCCAGCGGGATATTGGCAATCTGAGCAGCGGACCAGACTGGGACCATGCTGTCACCATGCTCGCCGAAGATCGTGACATTGACCTGCGTCGGAGGAACAGCCAGTCTCTGAGCCAGCATGCTTCTTAAACGTGTCGTATCAAGCACCGTGCCGAGCCCGATGACTTGTGAAGCGGGCAGTCCCAGTTCTTTCACGGCCAAATAAGTCAGCACGTCGACCGGATTTGAAACCACGAAGACGATGGCTTCTTTCTTGTACGTGTTTTTCTTCAGGTCCGCAAGAATGCTGCGGAAGAGAGCCACGTTGCGGTTGATCAGGTCGAGTCGGCTTTCGTCCGGCTTACGTCGCAGACCGGCTGTGATCACGATCACGTCCGCATCCTTCGCGCCTTCGGTGCCGCTGCTGGTGATCTTTTGCGGAGCCATCAAAGAAGCTCCATGCAGCAGGTCCAGAGCCTGACCTTCGCACAGTTCCTGATTGACGTCGATGAGGTTGATCTCACTGACAATCTTGCCCGCCTGCAACGCAAACCCGGCACAGGAACCCACCAATCCACCACCACCAATGATGCTGACTTTCATAACGCTTCGCCTTGTTTCTCTGGATCTCTCTGTTTTGTTTCTCTTAGTCAGGCCAGAGGTGGCCCGTGTTGACCTTCGACAATTTCTCGCCACGGTTCAGGAAGTTCATCCCATGCCCGCAGGTATGTAGGCTCTAATGGCACATTGACGTAGTGGTCCTCGCTCAGGAACAGCGGCATCTCGGGAAGTGGCTGGTTTCGACCAACGGTATTTGCGTATCCTCGAATCAGCTCACCCGAGTCCGGGCAATGCAGCGAGAGTAGCGAATATGGTTCCGCGTCGGTCACCACTGGAACCTCTGTCGGATCAGTGATCGACAACGCGATCGGAAGTCCATCAGGATCAACTGGCCCAGGCGGCAGAATGTCAATCAGCAATAAGTGAACTCGTTCATCCAGCAACAGATTGACCTTTCGGCGAAGCGAGTCTAATGCTCGACGGTTGTTTTTGTTGCCGGGAGAAATGACTTCAATCACTGCCACAATTTTGTGTTCGCTGACATGGCGAATGACGACTGGGTCCGCCTTACTCGCGTACTGTTTTCGGTCCGTTTCGTAACTGAATTTCACCTTTGGAGGAAAGTCTGTAACTGCGATTCCTCCCGCTTCACTGTTTCGTTTTGAGAGCGCCGAACCATCTCCCGGTTGCCACCGGTCCAGAGTCACCACGTCCGCGTTTGGCCCGTTAACGACTTGTTCCATTGACGCATAATAACCAGGCGGAAGCAAGCCCTTGTTCAGACTGCTCTTGATGGAGAAGACCCACGCCTGATGAAAGTCGTGGAATGCTCCATCAAAGATTCTTGTCCAATCATGAACCGGCATGGCTTTCTTCCTTTCGCTTCGATGTGTCTCCATGACGAATCATATCGCAGCGGATTAATCTCCCAAGCGGAATTCCTCAGGCCTTCCCCAGTGCCGCCAGAACCTGGCTGGTAATCATCTTCACCAGATCTTCACTCACGCCTGCAGCCGGTGTTTCGCACGCGGTGCCGCAGGGCTTTTGGAGGATACCGGGATAGGATGGAGCTGCATCGAAGGCTCGCTGCACCGGGATGTTTTCTTTGTAACCTTCACGGAACGCACTGTTTCCGCAAAGATCGCAATCTTCGTTGTGGAAACGAGGATCGTCGAAGCCCCATTTCTTTTTCAGGTCGAGCAGCTCACGGCTCTTCTGTTCGTTCAGATACTGAGGCTGTCCGATCTGCTTGGCCAGCAACAGAATGCGGCAGTAAGCGTCAAGAATCTCAGTCTTCCAGTAGGCGTCTTCCAGGCTCTTGCCGAACGACACCGTGCCGTGATTCTTCAGAATAATGGTGTTCGTGGCTTTCAGGAACGGAGTCACCGTCTGAGCAAATCGCTGGTCGCCCGGAGTTTCGTAAGGAGCGATTGGGACTTCGCCCATGAACACTTCAACTTCCGGCAGGATGCACTGAGGGATCGGCTCACCAGCCACAGCGAAAGCCGTCGCATGCGGCGGATGGCAGTGAACGACCGACTTCACATCCGGACGATTCTTCATGATCTCCAGATGCAGCAACACTTCGCTGGTTCGTTTGCGAACGCCCGCGATCTGCTTGCCTTCCATGTCGACCGCACAGATGTCTTCCGGCTTCATGAAGCCTTTGCAGATCATCGTTGGAGTACACAACACCTCGTTCTCGCCAACTCGAATGCTGATGTTGCCATCATTCGCAGCCGCAAAGCCTTTGTTATAAACACGACGCCCGATCTCACAGATCTCTTCTTTAAGGGCTCGGTCGTTAATTCCGCTGTTCCATTTGTTGGCCATGGGTCTTGCTTCGCAAAAAGTTTTCAGTGTTCAGTTTTCAGTGTTCAGTAAATCGCAGTCTTCGGTGTTTTGTTCAACACTGAACACTGAAAACTGAACACTCACGTTCTTTATTCCACACTTACCGTGTCCAGCAATGCGGCACAGTAAGCATCGATTGGTTTTGAATTGGGATAAAACGGAGTGGACGCTTCTGCGCTTTCGGTGACAGCCATCAAGCTGCCGATGCCCGCTCCCATGTCATCGTAAATGACGATCGGTTCTGTTCGTCCCGATCCGTCGCCTTTCAATCCGGCATGCATCAATGGCACCGCCAACTTCCAGCTCGCGCCAGTCAGCGTCGGGTCCCATTTGGACAGTGTTATCCGTCCGATGCATTCCATGATTCGCATAATGTGTTTTCTCTCACTCGAGGCGAGCGGCCAGTGTGAACTGGCCGGTATGCCCCGTTCGACGTACCGGCCAGCTTACGCTGACCGCTCGCCTACGTAATCTCTCTCCAGCCTTGCGGCCGGTTCGCTGCCTCACTCGAGGCGAGCGGCCAGTGTGAACTGGCCGGTATGCCCCGTTTGACGTACCGGCCAGCTTACGCTGACCGCTCGCCTACGTAATCTCTCTCCAGCCTTGCGGCCGGTTCGCTGCCGAGAGAGATCTCAACAGTTTCAAGATATCTCCGAACGACCAGCCGGAAGAATCGAGGCAAACGACCTGAGGACTCATCACAGTGGTCAAGGTGATCAAATTCGTGGCCTTTGTAATCACGGCTGCTCTCACATCCGGATTACGATTCAACAAACACGCCACAACGGATGGTTCTCCGCCGCAGGTGACGATGATGCCGTTCTTCAGCGATTGAGATGCTGCCAAAGCCGCATCGTGTTCGTTACTTGCCGCCGATGTTTTCCAGCCTGCGGTGGATGCCGCCGACTGACACGTCGCGTTGTTGCCAACGACAACAAAGCTTCCGGTAGAAACAGTCGCTGGCTTATTCAAAGCCGATCCAGCGACCGTCACACTATTCTTCCGGATATAGTCCTTTCCAGACGGAGTGATGATTGCTCCGGCCTGCAGCACGATCGTTCTTCCCGCCGCTCGAGCTGCGATCAGGATATCTTCGCTGACAACCTTGGCCGCAATCGTTAATGATGTCGAAGCTTCTGTTACTGTGGCAGGTTTGGTCTGAGACGTTGCCATCGGCGCAGACGCGACGGCAGGAACTGTCACGCGAGATTTCATTTCTCGCATCACGTTCTGCACGATCTGGTCTATGTAAGCTGCGTCGACGGTCATTTGCTTGGTTTTCAGTGTTCAGTTTTCAGTGTTCAGTTAAGCACAGGTCATGCAATTTGCTGAACACTGAACACTCTAAACTGAACACTCCTATCTATGACTTACGTTTCCGTGATTTGCTTAAGGACTCTGGCTGCTCATCCATAATCCCCTGGATCGAGAACCGTATCGGCGAATCCTTTCGGCCGACTAACTGTTGTATGTACTTCGTGTCACTCGTAAAAAAAACATGATCGCCCTGACGAGCACCAAGAGGGTCGATGGCCAGTTGAGGAAACTCATCCGGTTCATCGTTGATATCCAAAGGCTGCAGCACAACAAGCTTCCATCCTGTCATGGATTGATGCTTCATCGTTGC
Organism: Planctomycetaceae bacterium; assembly: GCA_044235005.1. Lineage (GTDB taxonomy): Bacteria > Planctomycetota > Planctomycetia > Planctomycetales > Planctomycetaceae > SXXK01. Next base: position 4,460 of record JBIIIF010000351.1, read on the forward strand.
GGTTGCGTAGCCGATTACCTTTGCTGTTTGCATGATCGGTGTGTTCAGTGTTCAGTTTTCAGTTTTCAGTTTTTTCTGGATTGATTGTGACAAGCCGATCAACATTCGATTGATTTGCTTCGTTTCATCCACGATATGGTTCATCTGCTGCTGATCGACGATTTTGATCTTGTAGGCGATGTAGGCTTGAGTCCTTAATTCCGATGAAGAACCGCGGGCAATCGTCAGGAACCGGAGGAAATCTCTCTCAGATCGCTCAGAGCCTTCCGCGATGTTTGACGCTATTGAGACAGCAGCTCTCTGCATCTGATCTCGAAGAGCAAACTCCCGAGACTTTGATAGTGCCTCATAGACAAATACCGCAAGGTTGCACGCCCTTTTCCAAACCTCCAGATCTTCAAAAGACTGAAAGGCCATGCGAAGTGTTCAGTCAAAAGTGTTAAGTGTTCAGTAAGGTCAATTCAATTAATTCAGGTGTCTAATCTCAGTGTTCCACGTGCGATTTACTGAACACTGAAAACTGAACACTGAAAACTAAATAATCCGCAAATCATCAACCATCACACATCGTCGCTGACGAGTAAACGTCATTGGATTCGTGACGCCTTCGCCCGTGGGAGTTGCGATGGAGAATGACAGATAGCCTTCGCCGCCAAGTCCGAGACCTGCCATGCAGGGACCATTCTTGACGAACAATGTTGTATTCATCACGCGGCCCATTTTTGTGATCGTGTGAACGTCGCGAGAATGAATAATCGCCGTGTGGCCGAAGCCGTGTTCGTATTTCTTCGCCAGAGCGATCGCGTGGTCGCTGCAGTTGGCTCGAACGAAGGGGATGAACGGCATCATCTGTTCTTCAGTCACGAATGGGTTGTGCTCGTCTGTTTCGCCGTACAGAATCAGCGTGCTTGCAGGAACACTCAGCCCGATCTGAGAAGCCAGCCAGGCGGCATCTTTGCCGATGAAGTCGCGGTTGAGCTGATAGTGCCCGCCCGGTTCTTTCGGAGGACCAAACGCCCTGGCCGTGAAGGCGGCAACCTGAGCCGCATTGAGTCGATAGCCGCCATGATTAGAAACGGCTGTCATCAATGGGTCGAAGATTTCTTTAACCGCGAAAACTTCCTTTTCGCTGATGCACAGCAGACTGTTGTCGAAGGCCGCTCCAGCAACGATGGACTTGGCCGCGTTGTCGATGTCGGCCGTTGCGTCAACGACGACTGGTGGATTGCCGGGACCAGCCACGATCGCTCGCTTTGGGCTCTGCAGAGCTGCTCGAGCTACCGCAGGACCGCCGGTGACGACCAGCATCTTCACGCCGCGATGATCGAAGACCTGCTGAGCTGTCTCGATGGTCGGCGTGCCAATGATGTTGACGAGATTCTCAAGACCCGTCGCTGCGAAGATCGCTTTGTTGAAGCGACGCACACCTTCGCTGGCAATCTTTGCTCCGCTTGGATGCGGATTGCAGACGATCGTGTTTCCAGCCGCGACCATGTTC
>JBIIIF010000352.1:0-5952 GCA_044235005.1 Planctomycetaceae bacterium
TCATGACTGAGACTCCATCCCGCACTCACAAACCACGGCAATCCAATTTGCCGCTTGACGAATGATGTCTCGATGCAAAACTAAAGACGAAAGGCCAACGCCGACATGCGATTGCCCTGGGGGCATTTGGCGAGATTGGGGACAATCGAGAACCGCGTCTCGATTCTGCCTCGAAGAATGGCTGCTATAGTGCGTCATATTTCATTTTCATGCGGAGTAAAATCGTGACTACAGACCTGAAAGAAAAGCTCACACCAATTCTTGGCCGGATTCCCAGCGGGGTCTTTATTCTGGTCGCAAGTGATGGTGAATCGCGAAAGACCGGACTGCTGGCGAGCTGGATTCAGCAGGCTTCTTTTGAGCCGCCTCAGGTCACGGTTGCCGTCAATAAGTCTCGCTATCTGATCGACTGGCTCAAAACCGGATCAGTGGTCACGTTGAATCAGGTGCAAAAAGGCGACAGCACTCTGTTCAAACACTTTGGCAAAGGCTTCGAGCCTGACGCAGCCGCATTCGAAGGTGTCGACACGGTGCTCGGCGACAACGGACTCCCTCTGCTTCGCGCGGCGATGAGCAGTCTGGAGGGCACGGTCACGGGCCGAATGGAGGCCGGCGACCATGTGATCTTTTTGGTGACACTAACGAACTCGATTGCTCATCGTGAGATCGCGGATTTCGATCCGTTTGTTCATATCCGAAAGAACGGTTTTAGCTACTAATCGCTAATCGCGGCTGAAGCCACGGCTACGATCAAACGCAAACATCACTCAACGGCCATTCCAGGGATTGCCTTCAACGGTCGCACAACGTTCATCCACAATGATTCGCTCCGGACGCGGGCCGGCATAGACCCAGAGCATTTCCATGGTCGAGTTCGACTCATTGATAAAATAATGAACTCGCCCTCGTGGCTGCAGAGCGGTGGAACAATCTCGCATCGAGTATCTTCGTCCCTCGACGATGCATGTCGCGACGCCGGAGATGATGCTGATCGATTCGTCGAAGTCATGCACATGAGCGGGCAGTCGACCGCCCGGATGGAATAAACCATAACCGCCGCTCATCTCCAGACCGGGCATCAGATCAGCATTGAAGCAGTCGATGAATTCCGTGTTCGGTCCGGCGGCTGTGCGTTTGGCGGTCGCGAATCGATTAATTCGTTCCGCACCAGGAACTCCGGTAGAAGTATCAGGCATCGCTTTCTTTGAGAAGAATCGATCCACCAGCGTTCGTGAGGGCTGATCAACGGCCATCGCAATATGGACCACGACGGCTTCGCTGGAATTGTTTCGCGACGTATGCGCCAGCCCCTGCGGAATGACAGCGTTGTCCAGTTTCTTCAGGTTGTAACTGCGGCCTTCGATCTCCAGCACCATGGAGCCGCTGAGCACCGTGATTGATTCGGTAAACGTATGCATGTGATACGTCAGCACGGATCCCGGAGCGAAGGTAACGATTCCGGTCGTCAGTTGCTTTGCCTGGTTATGACGCCCGACGTGACATTCAAACTGCACGCCCGACGCGATCTCGTTCTTCGGGCCTTCGCCCAAAGCATTCATCACTTCAGCACGATCCGGACGCATCGATTCAGGTGGTCGCGGCAGAGGAGCGGGCTTTGATGAGTTGGTGGCAGAGTCCGGAGTCAGAGATGCTCGCAAAGATCGATCTCGCCCCACAGCGGCGAGACCAGCCTTCAGCGATCGCAACAGTAGACTCGTATCCATGCCGACCCCGATCGCGCGGAAGCCCTGCAACTTTCGTTCGAGCATATTGTCGACACTGGTGGCAATCAGACCACAATGGCGTCCGGCCGCACGAATCTGGTCTTTCATCTGCAGAATCTGTTCGGCAACTCCCGGCCCTTCCCACTGTCCGCGATAACCCGCTGTCGATGAATAGTCTGCCGGGCCAAACCACAGCAACTCAACACCGTCGACTCGGCACATCTGCGGTACCTGTCGAGCCGCATTGATGGTTTCAATAATCGGTACGACCAGCACATGGTCGTTGGCTTCGGCTGCGTGCTCGGCAACACTCTGGCCCCACGCTGTGGCTCGCTCTGCTCCGATACCACGCAGACCTTCCGTTGGATATCTGGCCCAGGCCACGGCCTGCTTGAGTTGCTCGGCTGTTTCAATCCATGGGATCACGATTCCATCGGCACCGATATCCAGAACTCGCTTGATCAATGCTCCGTTGAGTTCAGCAATGCGTACCAGCACGACCGTCTCGCTGCGCACTGCGGCTCGGACGTGTTCGACGATTTCTTTCCAGTCCAGATGCCCGTGTTCTGCATCGATCACGACCCAGTCGAGTCCCAGCGCGACAGCCATCTCGGTGATGCTGGGAGCTTCGAGGGTCACCCAAAGCCCAAACACAGTGTCGTCGGCTGCCAGTTTTTCTCGCAGAGCCTGAATCGCGGTCGTTTTCATGAGGAATCCCGGAGAACCGCAATTGGGACAGGCACCGCGCCAGCGTGGTGCTGGGCCTGCCCCAAAAACGTAGGTTGGACATTCTTGTCCGACAAAACTGCGACGGGCAGGAATGCCCATCCTACCTCAAAACGAAGACGAGACAGAGAATTAGTTCACAAGCTCAGCGTTGCCGCCACCTTCGCTATTCAGCAATTCGAGTTGTACCGGTTCAGTACGCTTTCCAGTATCGATTGTCAGCACAACCGTATGCTGGCCAGCGGTCAATTCCTGCGAGAACTCTGTTACCGGATCCATCGGAAGTCCATCAACTCGCACTTCCGTACCGGCCACTGAATTCATGCGAAACGCAATACGGCCCGGAGTCGTAACATTGATGGTGAAGCGTGCAAAGCCAACATTGACGTCCCGAACTTTCATTGTGGGCATCACGTCGATTGGCAACACTCCGGCCACCGTGGTGTAGCGAGGATTCCAGGTAATATTCGAAGCACCGATTGCCTGACTAAAGCTGGTTCGATTGAGCTGATGATAGGCTTCGTTCGTTGGCATCATCACCTGCCAGCTTCGCACAAGTCGCTGCTTCGACAGAGTATAATCCGGGGTTCGCCCGAGTTCTGAAAGGAAACGAACGACCGCGGCGATCTCATCGTCGGCCAGGCTGTCAACGAGTCCTTCCGGCATCAGAGAGACACCCTGAGATTGTTCTTCAATCTGATCTACAGGAACTTCGACAATCTTGTTCTCGGCAGTTCGCAGCGTCAAAATCTTGTCCGACTTCTGGACCTGAACACCCGCGACAACCTGACCATTCACTGTCGCGACGACCGTGGTGTGATAGTTTTCTTTCACTTTGGCGTTTGGATTCAGCAAAGACTCTAACAGGTAATCCGGCTGAGCACTCGCACCGAGACTGATCATGTCCGGCCCAACCATGCCGCCAGCCCCACCGATCGCATGGCACTTCAGGCATCCCAATTGCTCATTGCGATAAATCCGTTCGCCTTCCGAAGCTTTGGCTGAGGAGGCAGCCTTGGTCAGAATTGCGGCACGCTCTTCGGGGGTCAACGATTTACGGCTCGTGATCTTTCCGGCCGTCTTCAGAGCGTTCTCAAGATCGGCATCCGTACGACCAGACTCACGGAGGACTCGCAGCATATCGCGAGCCACTTCTGTGCGAAGCTCTTTGCCTGCAAGTGCAGCGGTCAACAGCTTCGGTCCCTGCTTCTCGTTCAAAATCGCGCGAGCAATCCCGACGGCTGACGCACCTTCAGGCAGAGCTGTTGCCAAACCGATGACAAGCGGAGCCGCCTTCTCTGGACGGACCACGGCGAGTCTTTCGATCGCCAGTCCGCGGATCTCGACGGCACTTTTCGCATCGCCAGCAACTTGTTCCAGCAGAGCCAGAAGAGCATCGTCCTGACTGTCAGCAATGCCGGCAAACGCAGCAGACCGATCGGCCGCATCTGCTTCGGGATTCAGAGCCCACTCCTGCAGAAGTGGCTTCAGGCTGTTCAACTTCCACTGACCGATCGCCTGCAGGGCCGTTCGACGCAGCAATGAATCGTCAGACTTTGGCAGCGACGCGAGAGCATCCGCATTCACTGCGGGAACCATCTTTCTTGTCATCGAAATCGTCAGCAACGTCTGCAGCGTTGCGCCGTCTTTATGCATGGCCGCCTGAGCTGCCAGTTGGCCCATCTGCTCCGGATTCGCGCTGTAGCAGATCAGAGGAATCAGACCGGCTCGCTTGTCTGCGGTCACATTGTCGGCATAGAGATCCTTCATCAGCACGTCGACAGGAGCACCACTGCCCAGAGCAGAAAAACCATAGGCAATCTGTCCCGCATCGTTATTGAAGTTCATTTCGCCGCGTTCAAAGGCGGGACGCCACTGAGGAGCCAGTTCTTTGGTTGTGAGCCACATCGCATAATCGATAAACGTATCAACTGGCTGACGCAACGGCATCAGAGCAGTCTCGACAAGTTTCGGATCGCGGAACTCGGCCACCATCTTTGCGGTTTCCGGATTGGCTTCTCCAAATGCGGAACCATCAGCAATCTGGCGTTCAGAATCTTCCAGCGGTGAAAACGAGAGTGCTCGAATGGCTTCGAGACGAACGCGTGGATGACCATCCTGCACGGCCGTTGTCAGCAGTTCGCGGGAGTTTGGCATCAGGTACTTCCAATGACTCAGAACTCGCACTGCGGCCGCACGAATTCGCGCGTCGGCACTCTTCAGCAATGTCTCCAGTAACTGCGGCTGCACAGAACGAGCTGTCTGAAAACACCAGACGGCCTCAAGCAGCACATGATCGCGTTCCTCGTCAGACAACTTAACGGACTTCAGCCACGCTTGCAGTTCAGCGGCAATGGCAGGCCCACGCTGGCGAAGAATCTGCTTGGCCGACTGACGCTCAACGCCATCGTTGGATCGCAGGGCTTCAAACAGCTCCGCATTCGTGCGAGTCGACACGGGCTTGAATTCGCGATTGGGAGCGCCCTTCCAGGTGACGCGCCAGATACGGCCGTGAGTACGGTCGCGGCGTTCATCGCGGAAATCCACTTCGCCGTGTTGAATGATTGGGTTGTACCAGTCCGCGACATAGATGGCTCCGTCCGGACCGACTTTGACATCGATCGGACGAAACGCGACGTGATCTGACCAAATCACTTCCTGCTGTTCGCGGGAGACGTAGCCTGAGTTCTCTTCCGTCAACGCGAATCGTACGACACGGTGGCCGCGGAAATCGTTTGTGATTGCACAACCCTGCCAGTCAGGCGGCAGCATCGGAGTTTCGATCAGTTCCAGTCCGCAATGTTTCGGGCTGCCGGGATTCAGACCTTTGACCAATCGTTCGGCATCGGCCGCGGTGAAGTAATACGCTCCCGGAATCACATAATTGATCCCCTCACCACCGGCACCGTCTGTTGCAAATGACTGACCGTAGCGATCGTAATGGTGTCCCCAGGTATTCACGAGTCCTCGCATGAACACGCCCAGTTCGAGCGTTTCAGGGCGGAACTGCCAGATGCCGCCGGCGTTCAGTCGACGCACGCCCCATGGAGTTTCGATGTGACTATGAATATAGATGGACTGATTAAAGTACAGAAATCCGTCATAGCCCCAGCGGAGCGTATGAAGAATATGATGAGTGTCCTCGGTGCCGAATCCGGACAGCACGACCTTCTTTGAATCGGCCTTCAGGTCTCCGTCGAGATCTTTGAAATGCAGCAGCTCTGTGCTGTTCGCGACCCACGCGCCGCCATCGCCGGGAGCAATGCCGGTGGGGATCAGAAGACCTTCTGCGAAGACGTGAGTTTTATCGGCGACGCCGTCATGATCGAGGTCTTCCACGACGACGACTCGATCGGTCGCCGGAGCCCCGGGAACGATCTGAGGATAAACCTCTGAGCTGGCGATCCACAGACGACCGTCTTCGTCAAAGTTCATCTGAATCGGTTTCGCGATCGTCGGATCGGACGCGAACAGATTCACTTCAAAGCCTTCCGGGACTTTA
>JBIIIF010000353.1:0-5947 GCA_044235005.1 Planctomycetaceae bacterium
ACAAGCGTCTTGAGAAAGGCGGCTTTCAGTTTCCGACCGATCTGAAGTCTGCCTCGGACGTCAATAATTGTCAGATCACATCCGAAGAATTGTCGCTGCTGCTTGATGGAATTGATCTGAGCAGCGTTCAGCGTCGACCACGATTTGCATTGCCGCGAAAGTCCTCGTGACGCATCATTTTCTGTAAGAAAGTTCCGAAGAATGACGGCCCCTTCGACGTACTACAGGCATGACTCCGAATGAACTGCCAACATCAATTGAAGAGCTTCGCCAGTTCGCGCTGGATACACTTCAGCAGATGAAGTCCGCGCATGACGCGAAGGAGAAACTTCAACGCGAAGTGATCATCGCGAAGCAGCAGGCGATCGAACTGACTTCAACCGTCGAAGCTCAGAAGAAGCGACTTGAGCAAAGTGAACGCACGATCAAAGAACTGTTGCAGGCACTAAAGGGCAAGAAGCGCGAACGGCTCGATCCCAATCAGTTGCTGCTGTTTGAACTTGGTGAGCTGGAGCAGTTGATCGAAGAAGCGGCGAAGGCAGACGATGCTCAGGCCAATGATGAGGCGTCATCGAAGTCTGCGCGACGTAAGAAAAAGAAGCATGGTCGGCGAATCATTCCCGACGATCTGCCGACGGAAGAAATTGTGCATGAGCTTCCCGAAGAGCAGCGATTGTGTCCGATCGATGGCAAGCCAATGCCGGCGATCCGGTACGAAATCAGCGAGCAATTGGATTATGAGCCCGCGAAACTCAAACGCATTCAGCACAAGCGAGCGGTGTATGCGTGTCCGGCGAAGCATGACGAAGCAACGCTGATCACCGCGCCGAAACCTGCGGAAGCGGTCGAGAAATGCCTGGCTGCTCCCGGACTGCTGGCGGGAGTCGTCGTTGGGAAATTTGGCGACCATTTACCGGCCTATCGCATGGAAGACATCCTGTCGCGCGGTGGTGTGAATCTCAATCGCAGCACGCTCTATGACTGGATGACCGCGGTCGCCGATGTCATTAAGCCGCTGTACGAACGGATGAAGCAACTCGTGCTGCAATCGAAGATCATTCAGACAGACGACACGCCGGTGAAGCTGATTGATCCGCTGGCGGAAGGGGGCTCATGGACGGCTCGCTTCTGGGCGTATCTTGGTGACCAGGATCATCCGTTTGAAGTGTATGACTTCACCGTGTCGCGTGAACGACATGGTCCCCAGGAATTTCTTCGCGATTACTCCGGCTACTTACAAGCCGATGCCTATGGAGGCTACGACGGTGTCTATCTTCAATCGGATGGCGCGATTAAAGAGGTCGCTTGCTGGGCTCATGCTCGTCGATACTGGCACAAGGCGCGCGAGGAAGATCCCGGGCGTGCACATCACGTGCTGGCGATCGTGGCCAAGCTTTACAAGGTGGAAGAGGCCGCTAAGGAGAAGTCAGTTGCTGCGCGCCAGTCGCTGCGCGAAGAGCACTCACGCCCATTGCTGAATGATCTGAAGACATGGCTTGATGCGGAAGTCTTTCTACCGAAGAGCCTGTCTGGCAAAGCGGCCACGTATACGCTCAACCAGTGGGCCGCGCTGAATCGCTATCTCGAAGACGGCAACCTGTCGATCGATAACAACGCGTCCGAACGGGCGATGCGCCCTGTGGCCATTGGAAGAAAAAACTGGATGTTCGTCGGCAGCAAGCCCGCCGGCTACCGAGCTGCGATCCTGATGTCGATGATTGCCAGCTGCAAAGCCAACCTCGTGGAACCATGGGCCTGGCTGAAGGACGTGCTGATCCAGCTTCCGCTCGGGGCAACCCCGTAGTCGCTGCTGCCAAACAACTGGCTCACGTCACACCCCGAGTACCGCTGGACCATCGCTGAACGAAGAAAACTCGAGCGAGAACGCTGTTCCGACGAATAGAGTGCTGTTCGCCGGGCGCTTACGCACGTTGGAAGCGAGCATGCGTGGAACTCCATTGCCAGTCTTCTGCGCGTTCAACGAAATATGTACGAACGGAGTTTCGCTCCACGGCATGTTTGGGATTGATGTGTCGTCCCTCCGGGCTTCCGGATCATGAATCATTCGGTTCCGGGGGCCTGACGACCCCGGCAGAGGATGTCTCAACCCTGCGGGTCTTAATCGGAGGCAGGCGGTGGCGAAGGTTTATTTTGGGCTGACGGTGGCGATCGAGCGTTGTTCGTGATCATCACCTGTGAGTTGCATCTGGAGATCGTTCCGCATCGCGCAGTGCTCCTCGGCAGGCAGGACCGACCTAAACCAGCGACTACGCCCGCGGGCAGCCTGACAGAACGCAAATGATTTGCGTCGGATTACGTTCAGAGTTAACGTTCAGACTCCCCACGTCTTTTGAATCCTGACAGGACATCCTTCTGATGGTTCGTTTGCTGCTTAGCACTGTTATTGCATTCTGTTTGATGCTGATCATGCCCGAACTCTATGGTGCTGAACCGACACGCCGGTTCATTGCGGCGGACTCATCAAAGAACCGAGTCGCGATTGTCGGCGCGGATGGAAAGACGGAATGGGAACACAAAATTGGTCCGCTGCATGACCTCCACGTTTTGCCAAACGGCAATGTGCTGTTGCAGGTCACCTGGACAGAAGTTTTGGAAATCAATCCGCAGAATGATGAGGTCGTCTGGCGATACGACGCAGCAAAAAGAGCAGAGAATAAGGGGCAACGTCTGGAGATCCATGCGTTTCAGCGACTGGCTGACGGTGCAACCATGGTTGCAGAGTCTGGCCCAGGCAACATTATCGAACTGGATTCCGAAGCCAAGCTGCTCCGGAGTATGGCGATGAAGGTGCGACAACCGGATCCTCATCGCGATACGCGACTTGTCCGCAAACTGGAATCCGGGAATTATCTCGTCTGCCATGAAGCCGAAGGAATCGTTCGCGAGTATTCACCGGACGGGAAGACGGCATGGGAATATCAGGTGCCCTTGTTTGACCGCAAGCCGGCAGGCGGGCATGGCGTCGAGGCGTTCGGCAATCAATGCTTCTCAGCCATTCGGCTTCCGAACGGCAATACACTGATCGGGACAGGAAATGGGCACAGCATTCTGGAGGTGACTCCGGCTGGCCAGACCATCTGGAGCCTTCATCAGAATGATTTGCCCGGGATCCAACTCGCGTGGGTGACATCACTTCAGGTTCTGCCCGGTGGAAATATCCTGATCAATAATTGTCATGCGGGCCCGAAGAATCCGCAGTTGATTGAAGTGGATCGCCACAAGAAGGTGGTCTGGTCATTTCTTGATTTCGATCGATTTGGAGATTCACTGACGAACTCTCAGATTCTGTCCGTTGACGGTAAGGCTCTGGCTGCCGGCAAGTCGCTGCGTTGAATCATCAGGATCACCGTGGCTGCTACAGCCGGTACGAACAGCATGGTCTGCCCTGGCAGGATTTGCGTTTCGGCAAAAATCGCCGCATCTTGCCAATGAGGCAAACTGCACACGACTCTGACGGCGATACAAGTGAGGAATCGACCGTTGCTGTCGGCGAAAGTCAGGCGAAATCGCCGGCATTGAAGGCAATGGTTCGATCAGTCAACGCATTTCGCGATTGACGATCCGCATCGATCCAGTTTGAAGCAATGCTTCACTGTTCAGAATCAGGAGTAAGTCCCTTGAACGGTTCCACGACAACAATCCACCGATCATCCAATCCGGAGTTCCGGGGATTCAAAAACTTTATGGGGATGTCCATGGTGATGTCCCTCGCCGTTGTCTTCTTCGGAATGCAACTGATGATGGTTGGTCCTTTGAAGGGCCGGCTTGAAACCATCCAGACTCAGATGGAATCTACCGAGAACAGCATGAACAAGTTGGTCGCTGTTCGTGACTCGGTGTTCCGCACTAATGATCTTCTCTCAAGCCTTGAAGATCAGTCTTCTCGCCTGCAGTCACTGGAGCAGAGCATCACTGATATCAAGACCCTTCGCACCGCGATTGAACAGGAAGCTGGGGCCGCTCAAACTGCTCTGGCATCAATCGACAAGCTGTCTGCTGTTCAGCAGCGAATCATCGAAACAGAAGCTCAGACTCAGAAGGCCTCTGCTCAGTTCAATGCGATGCACGAGTTGCAGATGGCCATTCTGAATGGTTCAGAGAGCACTGAAGTTGCCAACAACTCACTGGAAGGCCTGGTTGCTTTGCAGAATCGTCTGATTGCCGCCTCCAATGGCTCTGAGAAAGCCAGCGAAGGTCTGGCCAGCATGAACGATCTGACACAGCGGATGTCGGCACAGGCTGAAGACATCAAAATGGCGGCTCAGAAGTTCGACGAATTCGTTGGCCTCAAGAACGCCGTCACAACAGCGTCTGCTGATCTGGATGCTGCAAAGGCCGGCATTCAGGACCTGAACGCTCTGAAAGACAGCGTTGTTGCTTCCTCCGCCGGCGTCATCAACGCTCAGGAAACAGCTCGCACTCTTGTGGCGATGAATGAGTCACTTAACAGCTCAGACCTGCAGTTGACTTCTGCTCGTGAGAATCTGGACTCGCTGATGAAACTGCAGACAACGCTCAGTCATCAATCGAGCGAGATTTCTGCCGCGATCCAGAATCTTGAGATCATGGACGACTTCCGAGTTGAAGTGGCCACTCACGTGAAGTCGCTCGATACTCTGCGACGTACTCTGATGGACATTGCGATGATGGAATCAACCATGGGCCGTGTGGCCAATGTTGTCGAGCCACTGACTCAGATCGGCAACCTGCGACGCTTGAACGATGATGAAGTTCGTGAAGCCGCCCGAGTTATCCTGGATCGCCGCATGACACGCTTTTCTCAGACGGAATCAAAGACAGAATCCGGTGCGACCGAAGCGATCGAAGCTTCTCAAACTGAAGTGCCTTTGCCGATCGAGCCCGCAGCGTCTCAGGAAGAACTTGTGCCGCTGCCTCCCGAAGCACGCGAATAGAGCTTAGTCACAAAGACTCACAAACCACAAACCAGAAAAGCCCGGCATCTCAAAAGGATGGCGGGCTTTTTTTGATTGTTGAATCAACTTGATCTCGTCAGATGCTTATCCCGCATGAGGCTGCCGTCGCCGGCTTCGAGACGCGACTGCATAGTAGGCGACCCCCGAGGCAATCAGCCCCAGGACAGCAAAGGTTTGCGAAGGACGCTCCATCAGCAGGCTCATGAACGCGCCGAAATAGGCAAGTAGTAACAACGCCGGAGTAACAGGATAGCCCCACGTGCGATACGGCCTCGCGATATCCGGGCGAGTTCTACGAAGGATGTAAACTGCCGCGACGGCCATCCCATAGAAAATCACTCCCGCGCAGATGACGGAGTCGGTCAGACTGTCAAAGGCAGCTTTTAATCGGCGAGAATGTTCTTCGCCCGAAGTGGGTGCTGTTACCGGTGCGATATTAGTGGCGGCCACCGATGAGCTGTTGATAAGCGAGCCGCCGGCATTCACGGTTGTTGACATCGTCGGACCGTTGGGATCCCATACCGAAAACAGGAGTACAAGAAATATGGCCCAGGCGGCCTGAAGCACAATGGTATTACACGGCGTCTGGTAGCGACGGTGAATGCGATGCAGCCACGCAGGAACAAGGCCGTCGCGAGCGATCGCCAGATAGATTCGCGGCCCGGTGATCATATTGGAGTTGGTCGCGCCGAAGGTGGAAATCATCACGCCCACAGCGGCCACCTGAGCACCGATCGGACCAAACATGACCTGAAAAACATCGGCGGCAACCGTACGACTGTTCGCCAGATGATGAATCGGCAGCACCAGATGATAGCTCAGGTTCGCGCCAAGGTAGACCACGATCACGATCCCGAGACCAATCGCCATGGCTCGCGGAACATTGCGGCGAGGATCCTTGATGTCTTCAGCGACCGGTCCAAGATTGATCCAGCCATCGTAAGGCCACAGCACGGCGACCATGGCAATTCCCAGCGCTTTCAGGAATCCCA
>JBIIIF010000116.1:0-19941 GCA_044235005.1 Planctomycetaceae bacterium
GCCGCATCCGCGGCAATACAACAACCCCTTCAGAAGAGATCCATATTTGTTGCGGCTTCGCGGGTTCGGCAAATGAGCGTTACGTTTCAGGCGTTCTGCGACTCGAAAGAACAACGCCGGTTCGACAATTGGCGCATGCTCACCGTTGAAGACATCGTCGCGATGTCTGATCTTCCCGATGTAAATGGGGTTGGTCAGCAGGGCGTGGAGGTTGTTCTTGTCGAACTCAACACCTCCGCGTTTGCGGCCTGATTTGGTTGTCCAGTGTTTGCTGAACCAGCCGCGGTCGTTCAATTCGGTGGCGACCAGTAAAAGCGAACCCATCGACAAGTACAGCTCGAAGATTTCCCGCACCTGAATCGCTTCCGCTTTATTGACGACCAGCTTCGGGGTGGGAGTGCTGCGGTCCACGTCGTAGCCAAGCACCGGGATGCCGCCTTTCCATTTTCCCTTTCGTGCCTGGGCCGAGAGTTTGTCGCGGATACGTTCGCCGATGATCTCCCGCTCGAACTGTGCGAACGACAGGAGAATGTTCAGCGTCAGTCGCCCCATCGAGTGGTTCGTGTTGAATTGCTGGGTCACAGAAACAAACGCCACGTTCTGTTCTTCAAAGGTTCCCATAAGCTTTGCGAAGTCGAGCAGTGAACGGCTGAGTCGATCGACTTTATAGACGACCACACAGTCAATCTCTCCAGCTGCGACGTCCTGCATGAGTCGCTGCAATGCCGGCCGCTCCGCATTACCACCAGAGAAGCCGCCATCATCGTATCGTCGGGGAAGGAGCGTCCAGCCTTCGTGCTTCTGACTGGCGATAAAGGCTTCGCCTGCCTCACGCTGGGCGTCGAGAGAGTTGAATTCCTGATTGAGACCTTCTTCTGTCGATTTGCGTGTGTAAATCGCGCATCGCACGACTTTTGCTTTGGCCTTGTCTGCTTTCTTCATGGAGTTCCCTCCAGCCCGAAGAATCGAAATCCGTTGGTATGTGTTCCCGTAATTCTGTTGGCGATCGCGGAAAGCGACTTGTAACGTTCTCCGTCGTATTCAAATCCGCCTTCCACAACATTCACCACGATCTGGGCATCCTTGTAATCTCGAACCAGTTGAGTTCCGACCGGCGGCAATCTGGTATCCCGGAGATTGCCGGCAACTCGCGCCCCGGGCTTCTTTCGTGGTCCGAGTTTCCGTGGAGGGGTTGTTCGGATCTCCGCTTCGTCAGCGAGTTCCTCCGCCCGCTTGCGAGCTCGCTCTGTCAGGTCGCCTTCCTGATTTGCCTGCAATCGCCAGAGGATTCGGCGGACCAAATAAGGCCGATTCCTTGACCGAGCTTCTTCCTTCCACAGTTCGGCGTAGCGTTTGTGCAATTCGGACACTGCCAGGTTCTGCAGAGCGTCTTGTTTTTCATCAACATTGATTTCCATTGCGACTTTCACTCCGATTTTTGGTTGCGCGGCTAAACCCGCGGACGAGACACAGTGAGCCGAGTTTGTGGAGGAACCTCAAGCGAGATTGGCAGAGATCTGAGATCCTCCGCTGAGTTTTGAGGTTCTGAAATCTTCGCCAGCCGTTCGAGTTCGAGGCAGCGGTGAACTCCTGCGGCGAGGATTCGTGCGACGCCGCGCAGACGGTCTTTGGGCAACATGTCTGAGAATGACGATCGAGGGGACATGAAAGCTGGCTCCGGCAATAAGAGGTGCGAGGGTTCTCCACACACATATGCCGTTGGAATGTCTCTTGTCCGATATTTCACAACCTGACGGTCAGGCATGACGTCTTGCGACGCATTTCATCCGACCCGTGGTGAAGCCGTCTTTCGCGATGGAGTTTGAGCAGGGAACGGTGGCTCTCAGCTTTGAGGCCAGCGGTTTCCGTCCGGTTCTCTTAGTGATCCGGAACGTGGTTATAAATCGGCGGGAAAGTCTCTGGAGAGGGGGTGAGACAAGGGCCAATTTGAGTGTCTGGCCGGGCCAATGTGCATGTCGCGCCATTGGCGGGTGCCAAGTTGGAGACTAGCGGGACCCGCGTGGCGTCGTCGTAAAAACTGTCGTGTCAGTACGTTGTTACGACGAGACACTGCGTGTCTCTCCGTCGGCGCATGAAAAACCCCCTGGTTTGCGAAAGACGCAAGCCAAGGGCTTAAGTGGAATGTCAGTGCCTCATTTGAGCGATCCAGCAACTATCGGCAGATACCACGTCCCGTTACAGAAGTCGGACGTGGTACGATTTTTGAAGATGCTGAAATCTGATGTCATCGCCAGCCAAAGCACAGATTAAAACGTTGCTCGCAATTGCTTCCAGATATGGCATTGAAATCAGTATGGCATTGAAATCAACGAGAGCCTTCTGCCAGTCCTTATCGGCTCCGACGCCATGAGTATTGAGGACATCGCTTCGGCCATTTGTCTTTGCCATGGACAAGGTCTTGACCGATTTTCGGCGTTTGTCTAGCCTCCGCTCCGTGTATGACCAGTTTGAGCGACCGCTCAGACGCCAATGGTCCACTTACGCTGTTCGCCGGGAAAACCTGCTCGCACCGTATGCGCAAAAGAAAGCAGACAGACACACACACGAGGAGGCCCAATCCTCATTCGAACTGCCTGCGGGAGCGATGGTGGCTGCAGAGCCATAATTGATTCCACAAGCGTTCTTTTCAGACGGAAATCCAATGCCAAACGAGGGAATGACTCCGGCGGGCCTTCCAGGAAGGGGAACCCTCGCCGCACCAGCACCAGTTCAAGCGACGATTTCCTTCCGCTGGATCAGAATTCTGTACGTTTGCACGGCGCTGATGGGGATCAGCACAGGGCTGATCATACTTCTTGCCCCCGATAAATTTGCCAGAAAGACGATCGGGATTCCTTATTGTCTTCCTCCGCAGGATCGGATTATCTTTGGCCTGGTTGGCAGCTTCTGGCTGACGATGGGCCTGATGGCAGTCTTGGGTCTGCGCGCCCCCCTGCAGTTTCTGCCCATCTTTCTGATTCAACTGGTCTACAAGACGTGCTGGTTCCTGTTTGTGTTCCTGCCGCTGATCATCGCGGGAGATTTTCCTGATCATGGATTGGCCATGGCTGCCATCAATGGCATTTGGATGGCAATGGACGTCAAGGCCATTCCCTTTGCATATTTGCTGAACAAAGATCGTGTGAATGGATTTCCGCGTGAAACGATGTGATTCCTGCGGACCATTCCGGCAGAACGAGTATTGAGGACCATTGTCATGCCCGAGGGAACAGGCAGCCGATTTCCATGGATCGAGCATCTCGTCCGCACAGGAGTAAGGCCGCTGCTCAAAGCGTTCGGCAACTCCAGGAGTTTTCATTCCACGGACAGTCTTTATGCCCGGGAAGTCCTCGCGAAAGCGCGAGGAAAGCTGGATTCCGGCGATTCTGTCTATGTGCTCGGACTCGGCTGTGCCGGACACAATGCAGGAGCCGGGCTGGTTGAAGCATCCCGCGACGGCGGCATCCGCATCATTTCTAACCACGAAGAAGAGCGGTTTCGGGGAATCAAGCACTACAAGCGTTTTCCCGATCACAGTCTTGCGGCTGCCTGTGAAGACCTGGCCGCGATTGGTCGGAATCTCGGCGATGTGGACGCAGTGGTTGCAACGTGGGACTACGCGGAAATCAGTGCCCAGCTGCTGGGACACATTGCCAGCGAACTTCCCGGCAGCCTGACCATGTTTCGCAGTGGGGCGTCGCCGACCTTCAGCTTTCGTGATATCTGCAGTGCCTTTCGCGCGCCGGTTCGGCTGGGGCATCGCTGTTCATCGGGAAAACCAGAGCCCATTATTAATCTGAGGCATCACGACAATCACGCCTGTATGGCCTATGGGGCCTCGCCGTTCGCGGGGCGTTCAGGCCGAACACTGGTCGCGGTCGTCGATGGCATGGGAGACGACACTTCGGTCTCCATGTCGCTGGCAGAAGACGGGCGACTGGAACAGTTTTATAAGGGCGAGCGGATTCTCGATTCGATCGGCATGATGTATCTTTTCATCAGCAGCAGTCTTGGCGGCTGGCCGCCACTCAGCAGCGAAGGACGTTACATGGGGGCTGCGGCCTGGGGGAACTCCTGTCGCGAAACAAACCGGTTTTACTCGCCCCTTCGGAATCTGTTTGTCTTCGGCGAACGAGGCCAGGTCCACCTGAATCGCCGACTCGCCAATTGGCATCGGGGCGGAAGTCTGCGTCCCTATACGAAAGCCCTGCAGGAAATTCTCGGGCCCCCAATTCTTCCGAAGCAGATGTGGAATCCTGACCAGGTGCTCAAGGTCGAAGATATCAAACATGCACCCATTACCATGGAACGGCTCGATAAGGCCTCCGCCACGCAAATGGTCTTTGAGGATGCGCTGCTGCATATCTTCGAACATGGTATCCGCGAAACTCAGGCCAGCCAACTGGTGTTCGCGGGAGGGGCGGCACTCAACTGTGTGGCCAGCATGAAAGTGCTGGAACATTTTGGCGAGGACTGGTATCAGCGGAATCTCGGTCGAAACAGCACACGCCTGCACCTCTGGGTGCCTCCAATCCCCGGGGATGCGGGAGCACCAGTCGGCGCCGCCTATCAGTTTGCCTGCCTCGCCGGGGCCGAATTCGGTAAACGCCGGTCCGTGCTGCGGAACCCATTTCTGTGTGGCAGAAGTTACACGCAGGCGGAAATCGAAAACATCCTCGAGTGCGAACCGGAAATCAACTGGCAGGTGATCGGTGGCACGAGCACACGAGCAGAACTGCGGCAAGTGGCAGACCTGATGGCCTTCATCGTTTCACAGGACGGAGTCATCGGGATCTTTCAGGGGGCCGCTGAGACCGGTCCCCGAGCGCTTGGGCATCGGTCGATCCTGGCCAACCCGACAAATCCGCATACGCTTCAGGTTCTGAATGAACGAGTCAAGTTTCGAGAGGCGATCCGGCCACTGGCCCCGATGGCCACACTTGAGGCGGCGCAAAAACTGTTCCAGCTTGCTCCCGGTGCATCAGACGATAACTATGATGCCTACAGCTACATGGTCCTGACGGTTCCCGTGCACAGGGATGCCTACGACCTGATCCCTGCGGTCGTGCATCGGGACGGGACCGCACGATTGCAGATTGTCAGAGAGGACGTGGACCGACTGACACATGCTTATCTGCGGGCGATGGGACGCCGGGTCGGCGTCGAAGTTTCGGTCAACACATCGCTGAACGTGGGGTCCCCCATTGTTCAGTCTCCACAACAGGCCCTGGGAGCGCTCAGGAAATCACATGGCCTGCACGGTCTGTTCATGGTCGCCGACAACGGAACCTGCATTGTCGCGTGGCACAACGTCGAAACCCGCAGCAAGGATTCGGGTCGTCAATTGCTTTCCTGGATCAAAGACTGGAAGGCCAGCGTCCGCGACAACCTGCCGGTTCGTCAGAATTCCTCGCGACTGATGGAAAGCGATTTTCCTGTTTCTTCAGGGTGCAAACGATTCGATGAATAAATCGACGAAATCTGTGATCGCAGGCGCGTCCTCCGCGGAGAGCCTCGAGCCAGGAGGACGAATCAGTCACGAGATCGCCTTGCGCAGTTGGTTGCGGGCTGACCGCATCTGACCGCGTGGTTCTAAAGGCAGCCGCGTGCTGTTCCTGAATTCCACCACGCTGGTGGTCGCCCTGATTTCAAATGCGGCGTTGTGTGCCATGGTCCACCTGCAGATTTCGAATCAATTCGGATTCAGCGCGTCACTGGGCTGCCGCAGTTTCGAAGCCATGGTCAGGCCAAAGTGAGCCAGGGACTACAGCGAAACTTCCGGGGCTTTCCCGGGAAATTCTCGAGCAAATCCGGATGAGAAACCATGACTCGGCCAGCAAGTGGGCTGTGCGTGGTCGATGGATACTCGTCATGCAGCAGGCTCAACACCTTCGCCGTGATGGCTGCGTCCACCATCGCTCGATGAGCATTCGCGATGGTCGGAATCCTGAGCGACGAGGCCACAATGGACAATCTTGCGTTACCGGCCACTCGTTTCTTCCGAGCCAGCTGCATGGTGCAGACACGTGCGAATGACTGGGGCATTTGCCGGGACAGCACGAAGCAGTCGTGGACCACACGATCTTCGAGCAGTTTCGAGCAGTGATTGCCTCTCGTCATTCGCGGAAGGCCGCCAAATCTCCTGCAAGGTTTCTGTTCCCACTTAGAAGGCTATTGAAATGCGGCCGGTGTCAGCGTGCCATGATTCTCTGCATGAATCAGCGTAAGAATTTCCGTTATGACTTTTATCGGTGCCGCTCGACAGCCGGGGGCAAGCCCCGCGTGTCGCGGCGTCAGTGCTCCAGCATTCGAGATTGAGGAGTTAGTATGTTCAATCATCGGGCAGAGTGAGGAAGTGCACGAGTCGCCGGCAGATGCCCAGGTAGAGCAGTTTTACAGTCTTTGGAATCGCCTTGACGAGCGAACTCAAACGAGGTCGCTGGCCGTAATCATCAATGAAGTGGTCTTCGATCCGGACGCAGGATGGATTGTCGTCACGCTCGTGGACGATGCGGCTGAGAGAATCATGTCCGCGAAATCCAATGGCTCGCCGACGCGATAGACAAATGCTCCTCAGTTTCGACGCAGGTGCTACCGGATTCGTCAGAGGTTCTCGTCAGTGAATAGTCGAGCCGCGTGATGAACGGCGACAATCAAGACGATGTCGTTCTCGTGACGATAGATCACGCGATATGCTCCCTGGAAGATTTGTCGATAACGCTGACAATCGTCTTCCGGCAGCCACGATCCTGATTCCGGCTGTGAAGAGAGAGCCTCAACTCGCATCATCAATCGCGATGCAAATCGTTTCGCTCTGACGGCTGAATCGCGACTGATGTAATCGACGAGTGCCTCAAGATCATCAAGAGCACGAGGCGCCCAGACTATTGCAGCCACTGGCTCAGTCTCTGTTTAGCCATTTCATGAGAGACTCCCTCACCGCGAGCCAACTGCTTCTCGGCCTGCTCGATCTTATCGAGGAGATGCAGCCGCTCAATCAGAGCGTCGACGTCGACGGTCTCAGGCAGGTTAGAAACGACCTGCTCAATTTGACTCTTCTTCATACGGAATGACCTTTTCGAAAAACGTGACCGCTGTCTTTTCAACGATACCAATTACGTGGAACGGCGTCGACCAGATTTCCGTGAATACGTAGGCTCCAGTCACGTGGCATAACCTCGCGGTCGCATAACCCCAAAACGCGATTTGGAAATTCCGAATCTGCTTAGTGAAGCCAGTGGGGGTCATAACCCGAGCCGGGGGTGTCTCTGTTTTCGAGAGACAAAACGCGATCTCAGGGACCGAGACGTTCTGAGAGGCCCGCTTTGGCGTGTCTCTGTTTTCGGCAAGAGGCACGGGACCGAGTTCGGGGCTGATCGCAAGCTGTTGGGGGAAAGCGGGATAGGGCGACGCTTTTGCCGGGGCTCAAAGTTGAGCGCAAAAAATAACCCCGGGGTCGAAAATGTTTCGACACCGGGGTTTAAGTGGCGGGGGCCGGATTTGAACCGACGACCTCGAGGTTATGAGCCTCGCGAGCTACCAGGCTGCTCCACCCCGCGACAGTGTACTGCCTGCAGAAATCTTGTTTTCGATTGTCTGCGATCGCTATTTGTTGGGTGTTAAGTCGCACAGGCTCTTACCCCGTGCGAGGGACGGGGCATCTTATCGACAGACTTCGGGATTGCCAGTCACTTTTTCTTCAGATTCTCGACTTCCTAAAGCGAAAAATCCTCAGCACAAACGAACTCCAGCAGCACCGGACGATGGTCAGATCCAATACCCTCAAGCACTTTGCGACTCGTACAGCGCAGCCCGCCGCCGCAAAAGCCATGATCCAGTACCAATCCAAACGGAAACAGCGGCCATCGGTACCACGTTGGGGTCAACGATGCCATTCGATTGCCAGCGATGCAATCCTGCAGCCCAGCGTCCGAGAGAAACTTCCCGTACCATGGTGACCAGGGCGTCAGATTGAGATCGCCTACAACAATTGTCGAAGCTTCCACCGAACTTTGATCCTGCGGTCGGACTCGCTGCGCCAGCAATTCCAGATGCCGATTGCGGGCCTGAAAATATCGCGAGTTCACAGGAGGAATCGGATGCGTCGCAAACAGTTTCACCGGCTGTCCCTCCCAGTTCACCTGAGCAGAGATTGATGGCACGAGTGGCACTGTCAGATGAAAGATCTGCTCATCCTGCAGCGGCAGTTTTGACCAGAGTCCGATTCCGAAATTCCCGTTATCGCTGGGCTCTGTAATTCGATGCTGATACAGATCACCCAATTCTGTGTTGAGTCGCGATTCCAGTTCGGTGCCAAGTTCCAGAACAGCGATCACATCGGGATCCGCGTTTTTTAATACCCTAAGGACCTTTTCGTGTTGATGATTTTGTGTCAGCACGTTCACAACACAAATCTTCAGGGGACGAAAACCAACCGGCTTCTGAGTCGCGAACACGTAAGGGGCAATCCATGAGCAATGCCAGATAAGGGCCATCACCATGAGGGCGGCAAGTCGACTCTGATGCGTTACTACAAGTCCGATGGTTCCAAAGATCAGCCCGATGATGAGTTGTATCCGTAGATTGGCAATCAAGTCGGCCAGCCACCAATGACAAGCCAGCAAACTGATCGCGGTGGCCCCGAGACAAAGCAGTGCAGTGAATCGAAAAACTCCTGCCACCCGGTTCTGTGGGCGAGGAGCCTGACCGGGCTCCGGTGATTCTTCTGCCGATAAGTCGCGTACGGAATCTCGCACTGGCCGCCTTTGTCCTACGGTTTACTCGCAGGCGTTGTCTGTTCTGCCGCAAACACACCAATGCTCTGCTCGATCAGTATACCATCCTGCGCGAGATCCAGAAACATGACGTCCACACCAGCGGTTTTGGCAAGTTCAATGCCTTTCTCCGGACCGAGCACCATCATTGCAGTGGCAAGTCCATCGGCTGTCATACAGGACTCATGAATGACCGAAACACTGGCCGGAGGATGCTCAACCGGTCGTCCGGTTTTCGGATTGAGCACATGGGAGTACTTCTTTCCTCCAGCCATGAAAAAGCTGCGATAGTCACCTGACGTTGCGATCGACTGATTCGTCAGTTCGACCACTTTATGCAGGCCTCCAAGTGGAGATTCCACGCCCAATCGCCACGCGTCGCCACTGGCCTTGGCTTCACCGGCTCGATTTTCCCCACCCACGTCGACGACAAAAGACTTCAACTGATGAGATCGCAGGATCTCACACACTTCATCGGCCGCATAGCCGGGCGCTAACGCAGAAAAGCTGACCTGAATCTCGGGCAGATTTTTTCGGAGGCCCGGAGGATCCTGACGCACTTCAATATGCTGCATGCCCACACATTTCAGAGCCGCCTCAATCTCCTTTTCCGTCGGCAGCGTACGGCGTTTCTTCTTGCCGAACCCCCACAGATCCACCAGAGGTGAAACCGTAACGTCCATCGCTCCCTGAGTCACCGTGTGCAGTCGTTTCGCCTCCATTGCGACCACTGCAAAGTCAGCTCCGACCTCAAACCAATCCGTGGACTTTGATTGATTGAATTTTGAGATCTGTGATGACTCATCCCACGTCGACATCTGCCGATTGATCTCGGCAAATTTTTCTTCAATCTCTTTCTGCAATCGCTCCGCGTCAGCGCTGCCTGGTGAATCAATGACGATGGCATAATACGAGCCCATCGTCTTGCCACTGATTTTCAGGGTTTCCTCCGCATGAAGAACTGAAGCTGAAATGCAGGCCAGCAATGCGATCACGATTGGGATTAATGTTTTCATAGTCGTCTCCTGTCCCAGACGATACGGCGAATCCTTCCCATAATCAACGGGCGAGTCTCTGCGGGTTACCGGAGTTGCCAGGTTCGGAGCAAAAAATCGGGTTATGATATTGCCAGCGATCCCTTCCAATCGAGAATGAATGCATGGCGAAGACTCACACAGACAACCAGATATCCTCTGATGCGGAGAACCCGTATCTGCCGCCCGCGACGCCGACTGCGAAATCAGGGGCCGATGAGCATTCGCGGGACGGGGCCACAATCATCGCTGCCAACGTGGCACTGATTCCCATTTACCTGCTGGTCCTGGTTGCATCCGTGATCGAACTAGCTGGAGTGAAAGACCTCACATCGCGTGGTGCTGTGGATTACTGGAGGCACGCGATTGCATCGTTGACGTTTCTTGGCATTTGCGGAGTGACGCTGCGCCTGACCCGCAAACGCAGCCGATTCGCCAAGTACTCTTTCATCGCTTCACTCATGTTCCTGGTCATCATGATTTATCCGGGGTTGAACGTGGTCTGCTATGCGTTAGCTCATCTTGCTTTCTGAGCGTGCTCGGATTCTTATTGACAGAGGCTTCATGTAGCGGCTGTTCATCGCGTATGCCTGCACTTCTGTCTCTGGAGCCGCACTTTGCGGCCAGCAAGACGCCTCGCAAAATCCACACGATCGTCACAAATTTACTCGAGTCAGGCAAGCGGGGAAGACTGGCCGATGCTGCCGGTGGAAACTGACTGTTTGCAGCTCCGCTGGTCGATCAACACTATGGATTCTGAGCCCACTGCTGCGCGTTGTTCCGGAGTTAACTTAACCCGACGCGGCAGGCCGGGCGCGGTTCTGCAGAGACCTCGGCCAAGGTCTTGAATGAAGCAGGGTGCATGCATGGTGAAAGTCGCTCTCAACAACACTTCGGGTGAAGCAGCACCGGAGACCAAACCACGCCCCGCCAAAGTTCCTCGAAAATCACATTGGCTGATGAAGCTGATGTTTCTCGGGGCTGCTGCTGTCGTTGCCGCGCCGAGCGTTGTTTCTATGAGCAGCCAGGGGCCTGCCATTCTCAGGAAACTGCAGCCGAAACTTGGGCACGCGGTCAGTTTTCAGAAGCTCGAAGCGCATTGGTGGACGCCGGTCAAAATCACCGGTCTTAGTGTGCGAGACCTCAGCAGCGTTGCCAAAGATCAATCCCCGGCCGACGCTCCGATGCTTTGCAAGATTGAGATGGTGACAACCGCTGAGCCACTCTGGCGCATCGTCTTGAATGCGGGACGAGGAACCGGAGTGCTACTCAAGTCTCCTCGAGTCCATCTCATTGCCGACGACAATGGCACAAACATCGATCGCACATTGACGGAGTTGTTTGGGGAGTCAGATTCTGCGGACAGCTCCAAGCGATTTCCGTTTCGCGTCACCATTGAAGATGGAACCGTGGAGTTGCAGTCTGGCTCGAATCTCCTGAACGCAGATCCTACTCTGACGTCAACCGAGTCTTCGGAACCAACACCAGAAATTGCGGCACTTGTTTCATCCATTAACGGCTACTTCTCCACGATGGATACCGAACGCTGGCTGCCGGAAATGAAAGTCACCGCCGAAATCAATCGCCGTGCTGAAGACACGGTGGCCAAAGGCGATAAGAAGAGTGTCTCGCGCCCGACTCGCCTTGCCGCCGGACTGGATGAAGTTGTCAACGACTTTCCCGATGTGCCCCTGGATGAACTCGCAGGAACCGATGAATCCGGCGATGCGACCAGCGCGAGAATTCAGATTCATCTCAAACCACGAGCCGATGAAAAAGGTCGGCAGACTGTCCAAATCGGTGCGCGGGATGTTGACCTCCGCCTTGTTCAGCCGTTTCTTTCGATGCTGAATCTGGATGCCTCCTGCAGCGGTGTCGTTTCCGGTGGCATTGACGCTCGACTCGCCGGTGCCAACCTGTCCGAAGGGATCGTGGGACGAATCCTGTTACATGGCGAATCGATCAAAGTTCGCCAGCGAACATGGGCCAACAATGAATGGCTGCAGTTGGGGACCGTCAACGCTGGTGGTGCTCTGGCGATGGCGGAAGACGGAATTCTGATTCAGGATCTCAACCTGAAATCGGATGTTTTAGAACTGAACGGCTCGGGGGAATTGCGTCATAACGTTGCGGGCAGCGAGGAGAATTCTTCATCGCAGCAGGTCGAAGTGAAAGGGGCCGTCGACATCGCTCGGCTGACCTCGTCGCTTCGAGAAACTCTTGCAATTCATCAGGACGTGCAGATTCAAAGCGGTCGAGTTACGTTTGGTCTGAAAGCGTCCGCAAAACCCGATGAAGAGACCGCGTTCAACACATCTGACGCTGCAACTATTCGTCCGGTCAGCCTCAGCCAGAACACAGAAGAGCTGGGCCAATGGCAGTTGGTCGTCAAGACGGAAGACGTGGCTGCAGTTCGAGCAGGACAGCCGTTGCGCATTGATTCAAAGATGAGATTGGATGCTGTCGGCTCGTTCGTGGAAAGTCTTCCAGAACTGTCGCGAGCCCGAGTTACTGCGGACTTTGGAACGATTGATCTCGCTCCGGATAAGTCGGCCTGGAAAATCTCGGGCAATGTTCAGCCGGCCGCGTTGTGGCAGCAGTTGCAACAGTTTGCCGATATTCCGGAACCCGGTCTGCGAGGCGACGTAAGCTTTCAGTCGCGCATCGCGATGCAGGGTGAAACCATTCAACTGACCGATCTGCAATTGAATTCATCAGACGTGAAAGCCAGCAGTTCGGCTCTGGAGATTACTCCGTCAAACCCCGTCACCTCAATGCTGGACGGCACTGTTCATATCGAAGGAGCCGGAGCCGCATTAAAGACGCTGCTGGCACCATGGCATGATGCATCGTGGCTCTCAGATCGAGCGAATGTCGTCAGCGATCTGACGGCCACTCCGACGCGAGAAATCGAGCTGACTGTTCGTATCACCCCGGAAAACGTTGCCAACGTCCAGCGTCCCAATGTTCTGAGCGTATCTCGTCCACAGACGCGATCAATGGGAGTGTCAAGTGCGGCACGAGCGGAATCATCGCTGGCGATTGACGAGGCCGATGTTCAACTTTCGATGCTCGCAAAGAATGGTGGTCGGCAGTTTGATATCCAGAAGGGCTCTGTCAAGCTGCCAGGTTTGCTGGCCCTGATTCAGGGAACAGTATCGGTTCCTGAAAATGATCTGGTTCTCGATCTGACCGCTGATATGACTTATGACCTGGACATACTGAGCCGTCGCCTGCTGACAACAGATTCCGGAATCAGCATTTCCGGGCAGGGAAAAGACGTGTTTCGTTTGACCGGTTCCCCATCGGCTCTGAGCGGTGTTTCGCAGCGTTCGAATTCCGCTTCAGGCAGTTCAACCCCGTTGTTGAAGGGCGAAGGGAACATCGGCTGGTCCTCTGCAAGTATATGGGGTTTGCAGATTGGCGAAGCCGCAGTTCAAGCTTCGCTCGAAAACAGTCTTCTGCGAAGTACACCCATTCAATGTTTGGTCAACGGCGGGCAACTCAGTGTGATGCCGCAGTACGACATCGCCGGATCTCGGCTTCAACTGGGAACCGGTAGCCGAGTTCAGAACGTGCAATTGACGCCCGAATTGTGTCGAACATGGCTGGGCTATGTTGCTCCGATGCTCGCTGACACGGCGGAAGTGAACGGCAAAGTTTCAGCTCGCGTTGAACGGTTTCTGTGGGACTTCAATACGCCTCAGAATTCAGACGTGCAGGCTCAGTTGACGATTCATCAGGCTGAAGCTTCTCCGGGAAGTTCCCTGGCTTCGCTGCTGGAAGTTGTTGATCTGCTGCGTCGCTCTGGTGATGCAAGCCAAAGTCTGACTCAGCGCTCACTGGTGCTTCCGGAACAAACTATTCCCGTTCAGGTTCGTCAGGGCTATGTCTCTCACGATGGACTCGTGATGGATCTTAATGGCTATCGCATGAGAACTTCCGGTGCAGTGGGTTTGAATAAACAATTGCAGATGACAATCGATGTGCCGCTGGAGAAAACGACAACCGAAGGTGCCGGACGCAGTATCAAAGTTCCTCTGCGAGGCACCATCTCGTCGCCTCAGCCTGACACCGGAGCCCTTCTGCAGAATCTGGGCACTCAGAAGATTCAGGAGAAGCTTGGCGATCAGGTCGACAAAACTCTGAACAAGCAGTTGAACAAACTGTTCGACAAGTTCTAAGTTCGTCGCGCTTCGCGAACTTTGGCTCCCATCCAGAATGTCATTTCTGAAGCATCTTCCGGGAAGCTGTTAAGCATCAGCCGAGCAAGGCGACGATCATCGTCCTGAACGACGGATGAGAGGCCTTCCTTTTCCTGGAAGGAATGACGCATGCCAGCAAGAATCAGAACCCACGCTCGGCTGCGGTGATCGAGTGGACTTTGATGGGCGCGGTCACGAAGCAGTTCACGGGCCGTTTCTTCGTGGAATGCGTACTGCCAAAGATCGTATTCGCCCATCAACGGACAACACAACAGATCCGTCCAGCGTTCTGTCGCTTTGCGAGTCTTATCAATCGCAATGAGATCCGGCTGCGAAAGGCGATCATCAGACAAAACAACACTCAACGCTTTATGTCGAATCGACAGGTGACCGAGAAACACGTTGTGAGCCACTGGCCGAATGCGGTCTACGCCCTGGTAACGATCGCGAGCCATCAGGAGGATTGTCCAGACTCGAGCCACCATCTCGTTCACCAGAATCTGCTCGGCGATCGTCCGTGTCGCCGGGCAAGCTGGCATCAGGCCAATCAGATGCAGTGGATCACGAATGCTGAGACCCTTTTCGAGGTCCGTCAGATCTTTCATCCAGCGATTGAATCGATTACGGCTGAGGATGTAGTAGTCACCAATCGTCTGAGCCGGAATCTCTTCATCGCGTTCAATGAAGAGTTGTCCATGAGCAGCCATCAGAGCTGCGATTTCAGTGAGATAAGCCAGCTTCACAAATCACCAGGCGATGTTGAAGGTAAGAATCTCTGCGGCCAGGATTTTGATGAGAATCCAATTTCGCAAAAATAGTGCCTTTGTTCCTCGCCCTGCCAATTTATGAGCTATGAAGCCCAAATATCATGGTTTCTCCCGTGTTTTTGGCTTATGGCTCTCACGGAATCCAGACTTTGCTTTCAAGGTGCCCTTCAAGCCGCTGCTGTTTCACATCGTTCGTGGTCAACACATGATGCCGAAGGTCATCAGCGACTGGTACGACTATGCTCAGGTGTCCAGTCAAGAGTTCTTCACAGTCCGATTGTTCTGACTCGTTGCTTCAAGTCAACGGCTTTCGCCTGAGCCACCGCATTCGGCCAGCGGTCAGCCAATAAACACCTATCACCTGCTACGCTGGCTTTGGTGCCAGTCGAGTGATTCTGACGTTGCGATCATGGTGAGCCGTTGCGACCTGCAGTCCGTCAACATGCAAGTCCATATCGCGAGCGATGTTCGGCAACTGGAAACGATGATAGTCTTTTTCAGCATCGATCTTCCAGAACAGCAACCATCCGCCACTGCCGCCGCCAGAGACTCCCATCAGCGTCCCATCGCTCAACCATTCCAAACGCCAGACAACGCCCCCGGTGATCCCTTCGGCAATCTGCTGACGTTCGATCGTACCCGTTTCCAGATTGAACAACAGGATCAAAGGCTCATGAACCGCCCCCAGCGGATTGCTGGCCTTATGTAAACCGCCAGCCGCGATGTACTTTCCATCAGCACTGACGGCCAAAGATCTCACTCCGCCAAAGTCCACGCCCTGGCCGCCGTTGTAAGAATACAATCCTGCCGCATCCAGCTTTTTGAGTTCGGTCCCAGCCGCCGCATCCCACTGCCGCACGGAGCCGCCCAGATCTCCGGAGAACAATGACTTTCCATCCGGATGAAACGTCACAGAGTAAACCTGTTTTTCATGGCCTGCCATTTCTCTGACCAGCGTTCCGTCTGCCATGTTCCAGAGGCGAACGATGTTATCGTTTCCTCCACTGGCCAACAGTGTTCCATCCGGGCTGACAGCCAGTGATCGAATCCAGTGACGACCATGCGCGGGGATGCTGCGAATCGGCTGAGGAGCATCGTCTGTCGCTGGCCACCATGTTAACTTGCCATCACAGCCACCACTGACGACAACTTTTCCGTCGTTGGAGAATGCCAGCGCCGCAACCCAGGTCGTATGCCCACCGGACAGCACTGTCTTTGCACCATCCGGCAAACGAAATCGAGTGACCACTGCATCTTCAGAACCGCAGAACACATACGTTCCGACAGGATCAAAGCGGCAGGCAATCAACGGACGATCATGAGCCCACTGACCTGTGACGTTTGCCGCTTTCGGGTCCAGCCCTTCTGGTATCGTTGCCATTGATCATTGCCTTTCTGAAAGCAGTGTATTCCTGCTTTATCGGATCTGCGGAGTCATCCGGGCATCTATTTCGTGTCCACTCATCTTCTGATGCCGGTCGCCAGTCAGAACCCAACTGTCGAAAATCTCCGCCCGTATTATGCTCGACTGCGGACAATCGATGCCTGCTCGAAACAGTCCACTTCAGCCAAGTCCCAATTTTGCGCAAAAATGATTCCGAGGCTGCTGCTTCAGCACATGGCTTGTGTGCTCGCTCCTGCAACAGTGCTTGTATTCAGACTTGCTCACCACAGAGATTCCTGTGAACTGATTCGTCAGGGGACGGACTTTGGATCCTTCAGGACCTGCGACCAGCGAATATCCTGCTGCATCGCATACAGCACAATGTTCATCGCCAGTTTTGCCGCATCCGCTTCGACATAGCCATCACAGGAAAGTGACGCCTGATGTTCCAGAGCACAACTGATATCGTACTTGCTGTAGATCACCACGTAACGGCCATCGATTTCGATGCCTTCCAGAATCGGCGGACCTTCCTCGGTTCTCAGCGTAATCGCGGCATTTTCTGTGCTGGGAACAAGTCTTCTTCGAGTTGTCTTCTTGATGTCGTGCCACGTCGCTTCCGAGTAAATCTCGTGATCCGCCGGAATCTGTTTCAAAGGATGATCAGGATACAACTGAGCCATGAATTCTCGAAAGCTGCGGTCGAAGTTTGTCGAGCCGCAGCAGGCATCGGCAAACAGCACTCGCCCTGTGCTCAGAAAATCTCGAACAGCCTGTTGCTCCTGTGCCCCGATGCGAAATCGATAGCGACCATGCATATAGAGCAGCGGAAACTGATTCATCTCCTCAAGAGTCATTGGGATCGCCGGTGTTTGCGCATTAGCGGCCAGCCCTGCATTTTCATTCAATGCTTCGAGCAGATTTTTCAGCGCACGAGGAGCTGTATCCCATCCGCCATCATGGCGAAGCTTTGCGATCTGCAACAAACCTCGCTGCGCGGCACCAATTGCAAGCTTCTTGCCGGCCCTGATATTGAGCTTTTCCGGAGGCTCACGGCCGGTTGCATAAGCCACAACATTTACACCCACCTTCATTGCTCGGCTCACGCGAGCGCTTAAAACGGAGTTGCGATTCTTCGGCTCATGCTTCATCCACTTTTGCCAGAGACAACCGATATCATCAGGCGAATAGATGATGGACGTGCGACAGCCAAAGTCGACTCCCCAGAGCTTCACTCCTTCGACATCCCTGATGTTGTACTCACTGCGAAATACAGCATGATCAGGCGTCAACGGTTGCAGCGAGGCGTCTCCCTGCGGAAACATGCGACTGACAATCTCACGGAACCCCTGATCAAATCCCTGACCATCACAGTTGGCAACCGCAAGAATAAATCCGCCTGCGTCGACATAATTTCTAAGCCAGGTGACCTGTTCGTCTGTCATTTGCGGAGCTTCACGGCCGGAGATAAACAGAATCGGCGCCTGATTGAGCTCCAGCACTGCCGTTTCCGGCCTGAGACGGCTCATTGTCACAACCTGACTGGTCAGGCGAGGTGGCCACGCTGGCAGTCCATCAATCAATTCGACAAGATTGACGATGTCAAACTGGTGACGATTCCACTCCCCGTCATCTCGCGATTCACCATTCGGCGAATTGTAATCGAGCTTGTTCACGACAACTCGAGACAACCCCTTTGAGAGAAACAGCAACGCCATGGCGGTATTCGTTGCGGGAGTGGCTTCATGCCCTCTGGAAATCCATTCCCCCGATGATTTCTGGATTTCCGTGAGCATCGTAGCACCCTGACGATACCAGTCATTACGACCAAAGAAACGCACGCCGCTCATTCTTCCTGCACGCTCAAGTCCATACAGGTAGTAGAAGTGAAACTCCGACTTACCGGGGTTAGATTGCACGCTGAAGTTTTGTGCCAGCCAGCGGCGACCATTCTGAAGGATCAGATCAGGGGCCGCTAAACGGCAACAATCCGGATTCCCGTTCGCATCGACATCGCTGTCATCGAGAAGCATACGTGTCGTAATGCCAAGTGTGGAAAGCCCTGCAACAGTCATACTCCCGGATGAAGATTGTGCGGCGGAATATCGCCAGGCTCCATCACTCAGTTGATCGTGCACCCATCGCTGATGGACCAACTCCCATGTTTCTCGCGACACCTGTGCGCCAGAGTAGACTGCTTCACGCAGCGCTAAAACGGCATACTGACCATTGCTGGGGTCGCCGGTGCTCGGTCCCTGTGGCCCCAGTTGATACCCCCAGTAACCCGGAGTTGTCCCGGTTCGAACCATGCTGTTCTCAAGGAGTTCGGCATACTTCAGAATGCGAGGAAGGTCCTGATCCAATTGCTCGGCCGCGCAAAGGGCCATTGTGACAAGTGATGTTTCGTAGACCGCATGCGGCCCGTCAATTCCTCCGGGCGGCAACGCCCTCAGATAATTCAGCCCGCGCTGAACTGCCGGGGAATCGACAGGGCGATCACAGTTAATCAGAGCCATCACAACCATGGCTGTCACACCCGCAGTATTCTGTGAAGCTTCGGTACCTCCCGACCAGGAACCATCTCCGCCCTGAGTCAACTCCAGGAAGTCACAGCCCCGCTGCATCGACTTCAGTACCGCACTGCGCAGACGAACATCGTCCAGTGGCCCGGAGTCCGCCTCGTCCTGTGCGTAACATCGATCGGCAAAACACCAAATCGAGATCAGCACCAAAACCATATGAATGATTTTGCGGAAGCTTCGAAGAAGGCCATCGTTATCCGTCATCATGGCTTCAGACTTTCTCGTTACGCATTCGTGTGACCACTGCCGAGATTCGCTTTACAACTTCTTCGATCTCCGCACTCGTATTCTGACAACTTACAGAGAAACGGACAGACGACTTGCAGATCTCCGGATCAACTCCCATAGCCAACAGCGCTTTTGCGGGTTCCATTGAACCGCTGGCACATGTACTTCCCAATGAGCAAGCAACGCCAGCCAGATGCAGATTGACCAGTAACGCTTCGCCAGGAACACCCGGGAACGCAATACTTAACGTATTGGCCAGTCGAGCCGCATGCAGACCATGGACAATCGCCGGCGCACATTGTCGCAAAAGAGCGTCCTGTAAATGATCTCTCAGGGTACGCATAATGCCATCGCGTGCCGTTGCCTCATCACGCCATATCTCCAGAGCTTTTGCCATGCCAGCGATCAACGGAACGGCCTCGGTACCGGCTCGTCGGCCACTCTCCTGATGCCCCCCTGCCAACAGTGGCGGAAGCTTTATACCACGTCGCAACAACAGACCGCCGATTCCTCGCGGACCGTGAAATTTATGTGCCCCAAAAGCCAACGCGGCAGCCCCGGTCCCCTTGAAATCCACCGGCATTTTGCCAACGGCCTGCACAGCATCGAGCAACAAAGGTACGCCATTCTGCTGGCACAAACGACTTAGCTCAGCCACATCCTGTATGACGCCCGTCTCATTGTGCGCAAGAATCACACAGACCAGCCGAAGCTCCTTCCATGGCAGTCCGGGCAGGGCTTCTGTCCTGATGCGTCCTTCCGAGTCGACAGGAATCGAGACTCTGCCAATTCCTTCTAAAGCGGCGTTCGCACAGGCTTCCAGCGTTGCAGGATGCTCACCGTCGGTTGTGGCGATCAGACCTTTGCGGCCTATCGTAAAACCATGCACCGCCATATTGATGGATTCAGTTCCACCACTGGTGAAAATCAACTCCGACGCATCGGCCGACAGAATGTCAGCGATACT
>JBIIIF010000355.1:0-5929 GCA_044235005.1 Planctomycetaceae bacterium
TGATCGATGACTTCCAGTCCGGCATCACTGGCAACGACGATATAGCAGTCATGGATCTGAATCGCTCGAAACTCATTTTCTGTTGAAGAAACAGAAGCATGAATTGAATGCTCTTTGTGTTCCTTGGAGACCGAGTTGCTTAGTTTGGTGGAGTCTGACGAATCCAGTGAGTCATGGATAACGGATGCGGATGTCAGAGATTCGACTGACTCTGTCTCCGAACCAGGTCTCGTTGGTTTGTCGTCCGCGACAACATCCGAGGCCGAAGAAATCGTTTGCTGAGGCGAGAACGTCTGCTGCTGGCCATCTCGCTTCAGCTCTGAATTGATCGCGAAAGCATCGATTACGGCAGGGTTTGAGAACACGGACCGGTCATTGGACGATGATCTCCGGGCCTCTGCGTCACTGCCTGTCGATCTCGCAAATTCTCCAATGCGTGGTGGCGTTGCAATTGTCGACCCGGATGCCCAGAGGTCGAGTTCTCTTTGCGGTGCAGCAGGCAATGTTGGTTTGTCAAACTTCAGTTCATTCTTTGTAGAAGGTGAAGCGGAGTTGCCAACTTCAATGTTCGAGCGAAACTCGAGAGTTAAAAATTTGTCTCGAAGCGTCTTGAGGAGTTGTCGATAGAGTATCTGGCTGTCCTGAAATCGAACTTCACTCTTTGTGGGATGGACGTTGACATCAACCATCGCAGGAGGCAGTTCCAGAAAGAGAATGCTGACAGGGTGTCGCCCCACCATCAACAGGCCACGATAGGCCTCACCAAGCGCATGCTGCAGACTTCGGTCCTGAATCCAGCGACCATTCAGAAAAAGATACTGATCTTTGCGCGTCGAACGGCTCAGAGAAGGCTCACCGACATATCCCCACAACCGAATCTTTTCCCCGGATGGTAATTCTGATTCTGAGGTGACGCTGATCAGGTGGTCGGCGACTTCACTGCCCATGAAGCGTCGAACACGTTCGAGAGCATTGGCGGACGCTGGTAATTCATAGACCAGCTTTTCGTTGTGACGCAGTACCAGATGCAGATTGGGATTTGCGATCGCAATTCGCGAGACTTGTTCTGCGATCTGTCCAAATTCGGTCGCCGGTTTCTTGAGAAACCGCCGCCGTGCAGGAGTGTTAAAGAATAGATTGTGAACTTCCATCACGGTGCCAGCCGGACATCCGCAGTCTCGATTGACCACGATTTGTCCGCCATGGCTTTCCAGTTCTCGACCAACGGGACACTCTTCGGGACGTGTGCGAATCCGAAATCGTGCGACCGAGGCGATCGATGCCAGAGCCTCCCCTCGAAACCCTAATGTGCTGACATGATCCAGATCCGCATCGGAGCGGATCTTGCTGGTGGCATGGCTGGTCACCGCCAGTAACATATCTTCGGGATGGATACCTTCACCATTGTCTGAGATCCGAATCAGGTCCATCCCGCCATTGACGATGTCGACTTCAATTCTTGTTGAAAGTGCATCGACACTGTTTTCCAGCAACTCCTTGACCACGCTACCGGGGCGTTCAATGACTTCTCCCGCTGCGATACGGTTGACGACATGAGCATCCAATTGTTGTATTCGAGGCATTGTGATGGCAGATCAAGAGCAGGGCTGGTCGGTAGCAATTCTCTGTTGTTCCGGAGTATAACCGCTTTCGCATTGGATTTCCTGCCGGACAATCAATGCGTTGTACGCCGTTGAACGGATGATTCAGGTGATGGTCAAGTCAGGGCTTCGACCTCCGGCAGACCTGAGTCTAAGCGGAACTAAGGCAAATGGATCGTGACACACTGAGAGCCGTGCAGGCTCCATTGAAGTTGCATTACCAATTATCACCGGAAACAGCCAACGTCTGCCTTAAAGCAGAGGGGGTCGTGGAGTTCGATGTCCCGGGTTGTCGGGTCGCTTTGCCCTGCAATGATGGCAAGTTCATAAAAGCAGGCCTGCATCCCAACGCTGGCGGTGACGGGACTCAGGCGTGTTCTGCTGAGCTGCTTCTGCAGGCACTGGTGACTTGTGCAGGAACCACACTGGCGGCGGTGTCGATAGCAATGGGTCTTCAGATAAGTCAGGCGCTGGTTTATGCCAAAGGCTGGCTCGATTTTCGTGGAACCATGGGAGTCGATCGATCTGCGTCGGTTGGATTTACCAGTGTCGAAATGCTGTTTCGAATCGACACCGAGGCAGACGAGGCTGCAGTCAGGAAACTGATCGAACTCACAGAGCGCTACTGCGTCATTTACCAGACATTGATTGCCAGTACGCCTGTTAGTTCAGGACGTGTTCCATAACCGTCAGGAGAGTTTCACACGGACACTCGTGGCTTACTGTTTCGCATTGGCATCTGGTGTTGGCTCAAGCGCTGGTTGAGCCTCTGCAGAAGCATTCGCCTCAGAGGGTGTCACTGTCGGCTGGCCCTGGGCCTGTCCCATTGCTCTGTCATATAAGGCATCGAGGATTTCAGAAAAATCTGCCTCTTTGCCAACACCAACACCAAGACCATCGATCTGCGCCTGGACCAGATCTGCCGGTATGGTCAGCAACGCACGATGACGGACCTTTGTCACAACAGGAGCCTCAGGATACATTCCCATCATTTTTGAATCGGCGAAACGTACATCAGCAGTGATCGCAGCCAGTTGCTCGACGGAATCAGGGTTCGTTTCTTCAAGGAGATGAAACTGTGTTCTTGCATCTGAAGTTGCGAAGACAGCCAGTTTCGGATTAGAGACTGATGCGTCTTTCAACACGTGGAGGAACACAAGTTCGTATTCACGCTGGGCGTTCGGCTTCGCTGCGACGCCTTCAACGTCCAGAGTATACTGAAATCCCAGAATCAAAGTTCGGCACAATCCCGGAACAAATGCCTCTGTTTTATTCCAATAGGCCCCAAGGGTTCTCAGTTCTCCGATGGATTTGGCAATCATGGGTTCAGCAAGCGAGGCCAGCGCCGGTGTGTCAAGTCGAACAAAGGATGCTCGAATCAGCGGACTCAGAATCAGACGACCCTGCTCGTCGTGGTAAAAGGATGGTTGAACTGTCAGTTGATGTGCTTTCAGATAGTCTTCAATGATTCCTCTGGTCACGGCTGGCAATTTCTCACCGACTGAGTCACCCAACTGAAGCCGAATGGAGAACGCACATCGCCGTCCAAGTGGCCCCGCTGATCCCTCTGAGTACTCAACAAGGGGCTGGATCACATCGGTCCCGGTCTCAAGCAGAGAGCATGAGCTTTCAGCGCTCGATGCTCTGTAGCTCATCTGCACAGAATTGAGTGTCCATGGAATCGTCTTGAGGATTCTATAGTCTTCTGCAATCGGGATCTTTGAACTGATACCCGTGAGCATTAATCCCTTTGATTCCTTCAGCAATGACCGCCCCTGTGACGAGGCGGCGGACTTCGACTGATCAGTGGTCTTGTTGTCCAGCGTTGGCCATTTTTGTTTCTCATTCAGAGTACTCACGACTGTAAAGACCGAATAGCCCAGCATTAGAACGGTAAATGGAGCAAGTACCTTATTCAGTTTCATAGTGCCACTCTTTTGAAGCCATGATCCAACTGTTTCCACCATCATTGTTTGGCGGATTTGAACTCTCTTCCACGAGACTGCAGCGACAATCCACAGCAACTTACCCGTGAATTTGTACCAAATGCTTGTGCAATGCTTCTCGGAATTCGAATGCAGTGTATCGCCAAATTAAACTGTCAGGGAGGCAATTCCTGAACGTTTATTCCTAGAAAATCCGCGTTCTTTTTGCTCTTCTTGTTGAGGAAGTTGCCCATATTTCCCATGGGGGCTATCTCTGCCTGTCAGAACCAGTGCCATTAGAAACCTGCTGATTTTCAATGAGCTGTGTGTCCACCAGAACAACACAGCCGACGAAGGCTGAAATTTCAGATTCAGGAACATTGATGGATGAGTAGTTCCTTAACTCACTGGGAAAGCAATATCCGTGTCCAAAGAACTGTGTGGCCAAGGGCTTCTGCTTGCCCCACAAGCAGGAGACATGTGCGGTAAGAATGTGATTACGATATTCCGCAACAATGTCTCCCAGTGCAGTGTCGCATGGACCGCCGAGAGCTTTCCAGAAGGCTTCTTTGAGCGTCCAAATCGCAAGCGTTGCATTTGGGTCTTCAGTTAACGCCGCTTGCATCAGGCCGTCTCGCTCGAATTGATTGATGAACGAAAGACCAAACGAACGGGCATTAAATTGCTGTATAGTCTCGATGTCGATTCCCAGTCCATAGCGAACGTTACTGAGTGCGATTGCGGTCATATTCCCGGTGTGTGACAGGCTGATATTGGCAACCTGACGTTTCTGAGAATCCATCAGTAGTGGTCGCCCTGACTCCATGGTGTCTACGATCAGATGGGCCGAGTCAGTTCCGAACTCGCAGTTCAACACGGCCCGAATCACTAGTCGGGAGTTCAAAAATTGTTTTTTTTTCTCCAGTGGTCTGTATCTATCCCAGCGATCTCGTTCTCGATCTGACAGTCTTGCATCAGCAAGTCTCAGGGCCAATTCGGATTCTGTGCAATCCTGGCAAGTACGATCTTCGGCAACCCAGAGCCGGCAGTTTGGCATAAGATGAAAGGGGCCCCAAAGTTGATGTGGCATGTTTATGCGGCGATCTCAATTTACACTTGGTGGTTGTCAGCAGATGTTGGTTGGCGATGCTTAACGCAATTATCAGGCCGCAAAGGCAATCAAAAGCTCACCGCGCTTCAACTTTTTGCTACAAAGCTTCAGGGATACATAGCTAAAGTCGGATTTGGCTCAATGATGGACCTCGGAGGTGCTTATTCAGTGACATTACTGCGAGGCAATGATGAGAAAATTGGCCTAACGACCATGGGGCGATGCCTTATCTGCTTGTTGGAGGCTGTCAGAACTGAGGCATTGCGGATGGGCTTTGTCGATCTAACTGCTGCAACGTACGATTGTACTCGGAATCCAATTGTTGTCGTTGTTTCTCGTAGGCTTCAAGCGGATTCACGACGGCTGGACGTGATCCAGGCGACGAGCCGGGAGCGCCATAACTTCCGGTTCCCCACGAAGGCGAGTTCTGCGGGGGCGCGGTGCCTTGCTGGCGACCCATTGCCTGTTGTTCCTGCCATCTCTGAGATTGAAGTTGCTGTGCTCGCAATTGCTGCTGCTGCTGGTTGGCCCAATCCTGAGAGGGCAGGGCAGACTCTGGTTGCTGATACATCGCACCATTGACCATGGAGTTGGTGCCCGGAGAGCTGACGTTATTCATATTCAGGTTTGCGGATCCCCCCGCGGCATTAGCAGGTGTCCCAACCGCGGGAGTTGAGCCACTCACCGGGAAAATCGCCCCTGGACCTGTATTTAATCCCTCCAGATAGACTGCAGGGGAGCCACTTGAATTCACGGGAGCCGAATACGCTTTTGCGGAAGGAACAGGAGCCTGAGAAGTCGTCGCCGCGGGTGCGTTGAATCCCATGGGCTGGCCGTAACTTACGCTGCCGTTTTGAGGTGCCTGAAATGCACCGGACGAATGAATCGGCACAACTATGGCTGGCAGAGGATTGAGGTCTGGCGGTTGCGGTGCAGCAACTGAATTCGAATTCATTGTTCCGGACGGTAAGGTGTTGCCATAGACGTTGTTGTGAACGGACATCACATTGACAAGTGAATTCAGTGGCGATGGAGTTGTCACAGGCGAGTTACTGCTTGCAGCACCAGAACTCATCATGTCATTTGACATACTAACGCCTGAAATTGATGGCATTCCGTTTTTCCCCGGAACGTAGTTACCGGGCTGCGGTAAGCCTTGCGGATTGTTGGGGCCCGGCCATCCTCCACCATATGCACGGATGTCATTCGAAGGAGATCCTCCTGCTGACTGCCCGGGATCCAGCATCGGACCACTGACAGCCCCATTGCTCCATATCTGTCCGTTCTGAAGC
>JBIIIF010000354.1:0-5929 GCA_044235005.1 Planctomycetaceae bacterium
CAGGCGGACAACACAAGCGATAACGTCACTGGAGAGACCATTGCGAATTTCGTGAATCTCCTGCTCGCTGCGATCCAGCAGAAAGGTCTTCAGTTGACCCAGAGTCATTTTACCCAGGCGAGTCTTCAGGCTGGCATCAAGATCTTTGTTGATGAATTCGAACAGGTCATCCTTGAAGGGAGGGTGCTGGTCGATCTGGTCAATTGTGGTGTGGGAGAGAAGCGTGCGAGCCAGCGTGCGGGTCGCCTCGTCGGCTGCCGCGACACCGAGGATCTGGTCGCCTTCTTTAAAGTCATTCGCTGCGCCAAGCATTTGTCGATGCAGGTGTTCGTCCCAGTTTCCCCGAGTCCGCTGAATCCATGAGAAGAGGTCTTCGTTCGGCAGAGCATCGGAGGCCGGGATCACTGAAGTGGCTGCCGTGGAACACGCGGGGCTTGCGATGGCAGAAATGCCGGCTATTCCGGCGACCAGAAACCGTCTGCGATGTAACATGGGCCGAATCCTTGCAGTGCTGCGTTACGGAATTCCTGCGTCGAATGTTATCCTCGGTGCCTCAAACTGCCACCGACTTCGTTCTCTCGGGCGCGGCCTGCCCCCGAAGAATCACGGAATTCGTTTTTTCTGTCTGCCTGGTCTGCCGGGCGGGACTTCCAGGCTTGCTGAGACTACGGAGCACCGGAGAATCCTGTGCCGCCTGCAATGCTCCCCGATATTCAGGCAAGGTTCTCCTTGCAGCGAAAGCTCGTTTCCGCTGAAAAGCCGACACAGTGACAACCATCCTTGACTGCCCCTGACCCGCTCATGAGTTGGCCGTCCTTCGTTGTGGAAATCTGTAACAAGTGGACTTGTCTGCATTTGACGAAGATCGCCTGTACTCCTATCCTGAGTGCACCATGCGTGCGTTATTGCACGATGTCCCGCCGGAAGTTTACCTGCCTTGAAGCCCACCCTCGCCCGTTTCGCCTTTCTAAAGGGTTTTGTCCCGGAGGGGCGGCGTTTTGAGCGGCTATCCTTTTCGGTCTGAAATGCCTGCTGGTTTTGATTCCCCTGGTGTGTTGTTGCGTTGACGGAGCGACGCGAACGATCGGGTCCCTGTGATTTCCGATCTCGGAGTTGTTTCATGCGTGGCGCGGTGTTTGTTTTAGTTGCGGTTGCCCTGATGTCTGCTGTCAACGCAGAATCTCCCGAGGTTGCACTGGCGGAGGGAGACCCCGCACCTTCGTTTGAAGCGATTTCAGTGTCCGGGGAAGTTTGGAAATCAGAAGAGCACATTGGCAAAAAATTTGTCGTGGTCTACTTCTATCCCGCAGATTTCACAAATGGGTGTACACGACAGGCCTGTGGATTCAGAGATCACCGGCAGGAACTCGAAGAGGCAGATGTCGAGGTCGTGGGGATCAGTGGTGATTCTCTTCAGACTCATGAATTGTTTGCGCGAGTCAATTCGCTAAAATTTGATTTGCTGGCTGATGAAGATGGAAAAGTGGCTCAGGCGTTTGGAGTGCCGGTTCGCGAAGGCGACACGATTACCAGAATGGTCGAAGGTGTTGAGCAAACGTTGAAACGCGGTGTGACAGCCAGTCGCTGGACCTTTATTATCGGGAAAGATGGGCGGATTATTCGGAAGAATACAATGGTTGACGCAGAGCAGGATTACAGAAAAGTTCTGGAAACCGTTCGACGTTTGACTGCTGATGCCGAATAATGCGTGCGTTGGGTGTTGGGAAAGAATCCAGGCAGTTGGGCAGCCCAACTGAACGGCTGGCTTTGTGATGGGTATCTCTCAGTGTGTTGAGAGACTCTGGTTTTCGAATTGTTTCATTCAGGGAGTTTCAAAGCATGAGGAAGTTTGTTGCATTTTGCATGATGGCTCTGGCCGCTGTTAATGTTGTCAATGCTGCTGACATTAAGTCAGGTCTGCAGGTTGATGAGTTCCCTGCGGCATTCAACGTTACTGACATTACCGGCCCATCCGCTGGTGAGAAGCTTTGCTACCGTTGCCAGTACGGTGCTCGCCCGGTGATCAGCATTTTCGTCCGCAAGATGGACGAAAACACATTGAAGCTGGTCAAAGAACTGGATGCGGTTGTTGGCAAGAATGCTGAAGACAAGAAGATGGCAGCATTCGTCACAGTTCTGACTGACGATCCTGATGCACAGGAAGCTGCTCTGAAGAAAGCTGCTGAAGAGCAGAAGATTGAGCACACGCCGCTGACTGTTTTCGAAAATGCCGTTGGTCCTGCTAAGTACAAGATCAGCGAAAAAGCGTCTGTTACAGTGATGATGTGGGTTGATTCCAACGTAAAGGTCAACTACGCATTCGAAGACGGCAAGCTTGATGCTGAAGCGATCGGCAAGATTGTGAAAGACACAGAGAAGATCCTGAACTAGTTCGTCAGGCGTTTGGCCGGGTCTGTGTGGCAGCTAAACGGCTTCGATCTGAATTCGAACAAATCCGAAAACTTGAAAAGACTGAGTGACCAATCCGGGTGGCTCAGTCTTTTTCTTTTCCGCCTGAAGCTGACGTTGTTATTGTTGCCCCTGGAAATAGACTTCCTCGTACGGCTGAACAACGACAAATCCGTCGCCCTGAAACATCATTTGAATTGACTCACCGCTGCCCCGACCGAAAAGCGTCTTCAGAGAAATATCCTTCTTGAACTCCGGTGTCAGGTTTCCAGACCAGGCAATCGTGGCGTTCGGATCAGTCGTAACAGGCTGCCCGGGGCGCACTCGCAGAGTCATCGGTTGAAAATGGGACGTGATCGCGATCATCCCGGTCCCCCAGAGTTTTACGTTGAAAAGTCCTCCGGCCAGCATCCCGGTGATGGACTTCATCATTTTGATGTCCCATTCAACGGACGTTTCCAGGGCCAACAGATCGTTGCCGTTGACGAAGATTGCTTCGCGATTGAGGCTTAGGATGCTGATCCGCTTGCCGGAATCCGCCAGATAAAGTCGCCCCTGTCCCTCCGCCTTCGTCAGCTTTGTGCCTTCTCCGCTGACGGCTTTCTTCAGCAGTCTCCCCAGTCCTTTTTCCAGCAGTCCTTCGCGAGTGAACTTGATGTTTCCGACGTAGGCCACCATCGACCCCATTTTTGTCCACACCGGGCCATTCAGATTGACCTCCAGCATGTAGGGGCTTTCCAGTTCGAAGAAGCCGTGGCCATGATCCTGCTGAGAAGTTTCCTGAACGAACTCGGCGAGTGAATAACGCTGATCGTTGTCTGCTGGCGGAGAACTCTTTCGTGACGACGAAAAGGTGGGTGGAGATCCGAAGACTGATCTCTGAGGCGGAGTCTCGTCATACGCCACATCCTCCTCGAAGTCATCATCAGGCGGAGTTTGTGCGAGTGCAGGAACCTGAAGCGGGGCCTTGCAATTGGGGCACGAGACTTTCCGTCCCGACAGATTGTCCGGAACTTTCAGGCGTTTCCCGCACTGACAACGGATCTCGATGGGCATAAATCACAA
The DNA here is from genome assembly GCA_044235005.1 of Planctomycetaceae bacterium. Taxonomy (GTDB): domain Bacteria; phylum Planctomycetota; class Planctomycetia; order Planctomycetales; family Planctomycetaceae; genus SXXK01. Next base: position 3,475 of record JBIIIF010000354.1, read on the forward strand.
GACTTTCAGGCAGTTGCAAACCAGACAATCATCAGAGCTTTACGCGTTTGGGTTTTTGCATGGGCTGCGAATTCAAAGGGAAAAGTCGATCGTCAGAATGATCTGCAGACGTTATTGCTTTGGTCTCGTTAAGTCCAGGGAGATGATCGCTGGCTGAGAACACGAACTCTTCGCTCGCGATCTGGCTGTGACAAGGAAACACTTTCGCTGCGATTCAACCGTCGTCATGAGCTTTTGCACCTCCGGGTTCTTCGGACTGTCGATTTCTGCGGCAGGGTAAAACCCGAATAACCGGACAAAAACCCGGCGTCTGGCAATTCGTAACAACAGTAATGATCATGCCGCAACGCTGAATTCGGTTCGGCATTGGTTGCTGGTATTTTAGCATCTTTTCGAAGCGAGGCTGTCTCAGAGGACACCACAGAACTGAAAGCTCGGGTTCAGCGGCTGGAAGCAGAACTGTCGCAGTTCAGAGCACCGACCTACTCTGATCCGATGAAAACCCTGGAGTCGCAACTGCGAAGACAGGATGTCGGGAGCGGAGCCTTGTTTGGCGATATCGAAGTCACTTTTCTTCAGCCCCGGATTTCAGGTTCACAAGCCGCTTTTGGCTGGGTGCCGTCGGGCGACTGATTGACGGCGACTATCAGACCGGGATGCGTTACGTGCTCGGGTATCGCAACGACTCCGGAGTGGGCGTCCGCGGGCGTTTCTGGCAGTACGATCACGGCTTCGTCTATCTTCCACCATTCGAAACTGCCGTGTTCGGTATTCGAATGGATGTTGCGGATACAGACCCACGGAATGCGACTGGCTGATCTTCGCTACTGTCAGACTTTGTGCAGATGCACTATCGACTCAGCCGCCGCACGGACGGCGCATTCTGGATTGCTGCGCGGGAAGCGGAGATTTCCGGCGATCTGAAACGGCGATTGAGTCTTTATGATGAAGTCGGGATGCTGGATCATCTGCAGGCGGAAGCATTTCCTGAGACCAGCTATTTCCATTTGTTGACTGGCAACAAACAATCGTTTGCCTCGTTGAGCCCCGGCACTCGCGGCCTCAGCGGATCCGCATATGGTGCATTTGACACTGGCTTCGATCAAAGCACAGCATGAACAAGCGCTGAATGGACTTCCGCAGCATGAGGAGTTGCTGCGGTGGATTCATCGAATTCACCTTGCAAAGGCCTCCTGATGGCAATGCCGCAGGGAGGGCAATCGTGGTGAATACCTCAGCCCTGTTTTGGAGCTTCCGGAGTTTTTGACTCTGCAGGCTTTTTGACGACAGGCGGTAGTTCTTTGCCTTCCGCAATGAACTTCATAGAGACCGAGTTGACACAGTGGCGAGTGTCTTTGTCTGTGAAGCCTTCGCCCACAAAGACGTGACCCAGGTGACCGCCGCAATTCTTGCAGGTGATTTCGGTACGCTGACCGTCTTCGTCCGGAGTCTGTTCCACAGCCCCTTCGATTTCATCGTCGAAACTTGGCCAGCCACAATGGCTGCTGAACTTGTCGTCGGATTTGTAGAGCGCTGCGTTACAGCGACGGCAGATGTAGGTTCCGGGATCTTTCAGGTCAGTATATTCGCCGACAAAGGCACGCTCCGTGCCCTTCTCCATGATGACGTATTTTTCAAAATCGGTCAGCTCGTTGTATTCGGTCGGCGCTGGTTCAGGTGGCATTTCGTCGGCTTTCTGTTCGGATGGTTCCGCCGGTTCATTGACCTGGGTCGTGTCCGGCTGAACAACTGCGGATGAGATTGTCTCCACCGCATTCGGCTCAGGTCCTTCAGCACATCCGCTGAAAGGGATTGCGAAAGCCGCAATGAGCATGAAACGATTAACAGACTTCATTCTTCCTGCTCCTCGAATGACAGAGGGCACGCTGTCTGCGTGCCCTCCAGCTAAACAATACAGTTTGACGAAGATCAATGTTTGATCGGCGTCAGCATCACGGACATCATTTTGCCACTTTCCATCCGCGGTGCCTGTTCCACAGTTGCGATATCTTCCAGCTTCTTGACGACTTCCTGAAGCATTTCCATCCCACGTTCATGGTGCGCGTTTTCGCGACCCTTGAACATCACGTTGATTTTTACTTTGTCACGTCGTGACAGGAAGTCCCGTGCCTGACGAATCTTGACATCGATGTCGTTCTGGCCGGTCTTGGCCCGCAGACGCAGTTGCTTCAACTGAGTCTTATGTTGCTTTGGACCGCTGGACTTCTTCTGTCGTTCATAAATCACTTTGCCGTAATTCATGATACGGCAAACGGGAGGACGAGCATCCGGGCTGACCTCAACCAGGTCCAAACCTTCATCCTGGGCCATCCGCAGTGCAACTGCGGTTTCCATTTCACCTAGCATTTCCCCGGTCGCACTTACAACTCGAATTGGAGAAATGCGAATCCGCTCATTCATGCGCGGAAGATTGCTCTGCGGGGGAGCTGCTGCT
>JBIIIF010000117.1:0-19896 GCA_044235005.1 Planctomycetaceae bacterium
ACCATGAGAGGTCCAGGCTCGAAGGTTCGCGGAAGCTAGCGGAGGGACTTGAACCCACAACCACCGGTTTACAAAACCGGAGCTCTGCCAATTGAGCTACACTAGCGCGGACCGGATGCGGTGGCAAGTCGCGGAGTATAGCAATCGGATCTCGTCAGGCAAGGCAGATCCCGGAAAGCTCCCAACAACGGGGCAACTCCCGCTCCTGGCGGCAACATTTCCCAAGAATTGGCTGCGATCGACCCTGACAGAACCGTGCTTTCAACCCCTCAACTCATCGCCCGTCCGATGGATCCCCATGTTGTCGACAGGCGAACCGCTCATCTCTAAGTTTTTTCTCAGAAGCCGGGAATCTCAAAGGATCGACGCTCCGCAATTCTCCGCAGCTTCTCCAAAGTCCTCACCTCAATCTGGCGCACTCGTTCCTTCGTAACTCCCAGTCGAGTGCCCACCTCTTCAAGGGTTTCCGGCTCAACGCTGTCGCCGAGCCCAAATCGGCATGATATGACCTTTTGTTCACGTCCGTCAAGCTCGGCGAGCAACTCCTGAATGACAGCTCGCTGTGAACGATTCGCATGTTCATCACTATAGAAGGCGCTTCTCTTCTCAGTGGACTGGGTAAAAATTTCGTCTTGTCCGGTCTGAAACCGAGTCAACCGCTGATGCTCGGCCGGAACGGAACGTGTAAAGTTCTTGAGAATCGCCCATGAAGCATAGGTGGAAAACTTGTTTCCTCGGGAGTAGTCAAACTTTTCAACCGCTCTGATCAATGAGATGTTGCCATCACTGACCAGCTCAAAGAACCCGGTGTTTGACTTGAGGTATCTCTTGGCGATTGAGACAACGAGTCTCAGATTCGACCTGATCAGGAGGTTTTTGATTTCCGAGATCTCTCCCAGCAGTCGCTCAAGGCGAGAAATAACCCGCGCAGAAGGTTTCGAAGGGTCCAAGCCCTCTCGCAGTTGCAGAAATTGAAACTTCCTGAAGTTCATCTTCCGAAAGTAGTACTGCTCCTCATCTTTGGTCAGCAGCCTGACTCTGTAGAGTTCACCAAGGTAGGCTGGGAGCCCCGACGGTATCCGAGCAGACCGTTCTCCCTGGGAAACCTCTGGCGGCTTCCCACAGATGACCGCCTCCGCGGAGGCACTGCGGAACTGATTATTGTCGATAAACTCAACGACTTCCGCCAACACTCTTCGAGCCCGCGCCTGCACCAGAGCAGTGTGGACTGCCGTTCTGCTGACCTGGAAGCTTCGCGCCAGACACTCAACGCTTTGCCCCTGCTCTGCCCTGACAAGCATCCTTTCGCCAGTAGTATCAGCGGATTCTGAAGGCTCTGTTACATGCTGCGGCTCTTCCGTCTTCACGGACGGACCATCCAGATCCTCGCATGAGAAACAACTGGTGGATCTTAAACCCCAGCCGTTAGCTCTCGTCAATGACTCACTGATCTTCGGTTCATTTCGATTTGTTGCACTGACCATGGCTGACTCCCTTGTCTGCTGAACACCTGGGGTGGTGAAACGTTCTGGACAATGAAATGGTTTCGGGGATTTCCTTGCGATCTGTTTCGATGCCGTCGGCTGACACCTGAATCGATTGTCTCTCGAAAACGTCGCTCACATAAATAGAGCAAATGGCGGGCCAACACTCCGCCGTCAATTTGCCAGTTTAGCCAACGAGGCATGCCTGGATCGTTTTCCTGTGTTAGAGGTTGCCTGCACGAGCGTAAATCGCGTGGCAAATAGAAACATCGCGGTAACCGCCGATGTTTCCGGAGGTATTCCAGGAAACCTGCGGCAAAAAACTGAACTAATGAACTCCTCCAGGAACTCTCACAAGCACCAACCGCACCTCGCTTGCCCAACTTGTCCCTGACTTTTTGTAATTGCGTAAATTCAGAGACGCCAGGATTACAATTATGTTCGCGTGGATGACGCGTTATCATCCTGATTACACGATGTCGTCACATTCCTCAATCGTCGCATTGCCAACTCAATACAGCGACTGCAGGGACGAGCCGGAGACAAATCGCGTTTTCCGATGGCGCTTCACGCGAGTCAGTTGTACTTCGGCCCCGGGAGTCAAACCGAGGAGCGAGCCAATCCTGTCTTTGCTCCCAGTTCCGTAGATCACAGAGTATGATCATTATGCTGCGGATCGCACTCATGGAGAGGAAAACTGCACCACATCAAGCTATAGATTGCCCGAGCGACAACCACATTTTGATTCGCAAGCCGTTTGTCGGAAATGTGTTAGTAACTGAGATCAAGAACCGGAACGGCAGTTGCCGGTTCACGTTCCCCCAACTAAATAGGGCCAAAGCAGTTTTCCCGGTTCAACCACAAGGCGTTGGATTTCTTTCCTTTTTCGAACGCGTTCGTAGCACTAAGGCGATCAAACATGGGAACGACCTACATCTTCATCGCCTTCGGATCGTTCGTGTGGCTTTTCGGTATTGCGATGGTGGCTTGGCATGTTCGCCAACATCGGGCGGTCATGAATGACGCGGGGATCTCTCCGTCGGACTTCAAATTTCACGAATCGCAGTATCGTCGTCGCATGCAGACATCCGCCCTCACCATTACACTGGGTGCGTTAATCGCAATGTGCGATTACCTTCCTCAGTTCAGAGCATCACTCGGCTTTGCCGCTGGCTACATCGCGACACTTTTGCTGCTTTCAATGTGGCTTGTGCTGCTCGCAATCGGCGATGCTTTTGCCAGTCGAGTCCACATGCAGCAATCGATCCGTCGTAACCGACAGACCAGAGCAGCACTGCAGGAAGCGATTGATGACCTGCGACGCCAGCAGGAACACTCCATGAAGCCGCATTCAGATGACCTGACGGTGAGTGCGTCTGACTTCAAGGGCCATTAAGGGCCGAGTCCGAACGTGGTGGCGGGATCAGGTCGGCTCAGAACACCCATTCTTGTCCGGCCACGGCGGCTTAACCAACAGTCTTCATTGGTAAGGTCACCAGGAATTCAGTTCCCTGAGACGACGAGCGAACCAGTTCGATTTCTCCGCCAAGGGTTTGTCGGGTTAGCTGGCGGCATACAAAAAGCCCCAACCCTGTCCCGTGATCCTTCGTGGTAAAATACGGCTGAAAAATCTGTTGTTGTGCTTCAGAACTGATTCCGTGCCCCTCATCTCGGACTCGAATTCCAATGCGTTCCTGACGCCCGTTTTCGGAAGGCAATCGCTCTGTGCTTATTTCCACGGCGGCACCTTCATTCATTGCGTCAAGCGCGTTCAGAATCAGATTCAACATCACTTGAACCAACTGGTCATAGATCGTACGGATATGTGGCACATCCGGCGCAAAATGGGTGTTGGCGGTCTTACCTTTCCATCTCTTGTAGTACTTCGCGATGTTGAGCGCATCGTTGATCGCAGCATGAACATCAACGGTTGATTCCTGCTGGTTCGTGGGTCGGCTGAAACTTGTCAGTTCCCGCAAAGTGCGCTGAATTCGGGTAAGCTGCCCATCGACCATATCCAGTCGCTCTTTGACATATTCATCGGAGTTCTTTCGGCTGAGCATCTGCACAATTGAACTGATGGAAGCCAGCGGATTTCCAACTTCATGGGCGATGCCGGCCGCAAGCAAACCAAACGCGGCCTGTTTTTCCTGCTGCACCAGCATCGCCTGCGATTCCTGAAGCTCTTTAGTGCGGGCAGCAATTCGGCGCTCAAGCAACTGTTGGTTCGACTGCAATTGTTCGTTCAGGATCGCCAGACGCTGTCCTGCAGTCTTGAGCAGGCCTGTCAAAGCGATAATCGCCCAGGCAGCCCAACCCAGAAACACGAGAGTCAGGATCACGGTAATGATGTTCGAACCTGCTGGCTGAACTTCTTCGTAACCTGGCCCTCGCAGATTCAGGCTTCTGCCCTGTGCCGCATAAAGCCCAAGCAGGATATAGCTGATCGCGTGAAGTCCGAAGGTGGCGAATGTCAAGGAAGGTGTATGCCGAATCGCACACACCAGCAACGACAGAAAATAATAGAACCGAAACGGGCTGCTGACGCCGTCATCAAAGTGGCACAAGAGACCAATGAAGAGGGCCTCCATCAGCGAAACGCCAATACGGTAGTTCGACAGGAGCACTTTGCCCTTGCGAGTTGCAACTGTATCCAGCAAAGCATAGATGGCAGCCAGGGTCAGCATGGAATTCAGTTCGATCCGGCCCGATGCACGCTCGATCAGATTCACATACAGATAGCCAATACAAAGTCCGAACCAGCGAATTCGGACGGTAATCGCGTCGGCTTCGGATTCCTTGCCCACGGGATCGAATAATCGTCCGGCGGCGGCAGCAGTCAAAGCGGCCGGAAGGCGCATGATTCCCGACGGCGTATCGGCCGGGAGTCGTCGGCCCGGGCCATCATGTTTGCTGATACTCATCTGACTGTTCCTCGACTTTTCTTTTCTGAATACCAGCAGGAACTGCCTGACAGTTTTCAGTCTGCGAAAGACGTAACGCGCGGGCAGGGTGTCTCTTGACTGACTTTTACTCGTTCCGGGATTGTTTCGAAACCGTTGGGCGCTCGGACCGATACTTTCGAAACCAGAATCCGAGTTTCAGTTCAGACAGGGAGGGGAACTGATGAGCAGAGCGGTCAACGTGCTGGCACTTGTTCGTGACGGACAACGCTACGTCTTTCTTTACGACGACAACAGCGTCGAAACGGTCCTCTCAAAACTTGCAGAATTTGCGAGTGATCCGGAGCTTGACTTTACATGGTACGATGCCGCCATGCTGTCTCAGCGAGTGCGACGTTTGCAGGAAACAGAGGAAGAAGCTCAGGCCGAAGATTATCCTTCGTTTTTCTGAGAGTGCTTTCAGGGGCCTCCATATGCAATCCGCCACCAGAGCATTTCTCAACTATCTGAAGATCGAACGGAATGCGTCAGAACTGACCACCAAATCCTACGCGGACGACCTGGCCCATATCTGCGAATTCTTTCAGGAACAAACCGGAACGATTCCGGAACCGCGTAATGTGGACGTGGGGATTCTACGCTCCTACGTTTCATACCTCCACGAATGTGGTTACGCACGGACAACGGTTGCCAGAAGACTTGCGTGCCTCCGCAGCTTCTTCCGCTATTGCAATCGCGAAGGGATTTGTGAAACCAACCCCGCCAAGCCACTCAGAACACCGCGAGCCGGACGTAAGCTGCCGCACTTCCTGACCACGGACCAGGTTGGAACGTTGCTCACAACGCCGCCAGCCAATTCTGATGCGGGAATTCGAGACCGTGCGATTTTAGAAACGATGTACTCCGCGGGATTACGAGTTTCTGAACTTGTCGGCCTCAGTATGTCTGACTGGGACCGCCCTGCTGGTATTTTGCGGGTTCTGGGGAAAGGAAGAAAAGAGCGATTAGCCCCGGTTGGTAGTTTTGCAACCAAAGCTCTGGATCAGTGGATGACAGTTCGACATCCCGATTTAAAAGCTCCGGAAAAGCAACGTTCGGCGATTTTCCTTAACCGCTTTGGCCGCAGACTGACAACGCGCAGCATCGGACGAATGCTGGAGGGGCACATACTGAGTGCGGGTTTATCGACTCAGACAACTCCGCACACACTTCGACACAGTTTTGCTACTCATCTGCTGGATGGTGGCGCGGATTTACGGAGTGTGCAGGAACTTTTGGGCCACAAAAGCCTGACAACTACGCAGATTTACACTCACGTCAGTACCCGGCGTCTTCGCGAAACGTATGAAAAGGCACATCCGCATGCTGCCAGAAATCGGGCTTCCTGAATTCTGGAGGTTTGGCACACAGAATTCTGGACTACTATGCTTTTACGTTCGCCTGGGCCGATCTAATCTGATAGAAATTGGAGTTGGTTGAAGGAAGCAGTGGACGGTCATCGTTACAGGTTTCCTCCATCGGCAATCGGTCAGGAAGATTCGAGATTGCCCGAAAGTGTGTTTGATGAGTGTCATTCATGAGTAGCATCGTAAATTGTAAAAAAGCAGAGTTGGCGTAAGTCCTCTCGCTCACAAGCAATCTGCAATGTTATGGTTGTCGGAATCAGTCACGGAAGATAACGATGTCCGAAGCTCCGGCTTTGTCTCTACACGAACCAGACCTCCCGATAACGAGAGGCTCGCTACTGAGATTCTCTGATGATCCCATCGCGTGCATGAAAGAACTGCATCGTGATCACGGCGATCTGGCTGTGTTGGCTGATGGTGATCAGCGACTGGTCTTTGTCTTCTCACCCGAATTGAACCGGCATGTCCTGTCGGACACTCAGACGTTTGAATCGCGCTTCTTCGCCGTGCGCGGCAATCGGAAATCAGCACAGCGACGAGTAACCTCCGGTCTGCTGAGCCAGAATGGTGCAGAGCATCGGGATAGCCGGCGGATGATGAAAGAGGTTTTCGCAAAGAAGATCCTGCCAGCTTATCATGAAACGATCTGCAAGCTTTCCAGCGATCTGACGGAGAATTGGCAAGCCGGTGAAAGCTGCGATCTGAACTCCGAAATGGTTCAGTTCATGCTCAGAATGACCAGTGCCCTGCTCTTCGGCCTCGATGATGCCGGTTTCGCGCAGAAGCTGGGTCGGCTGATCGATCGCTGGGCTCATCGGAACCATGAAATAGGAATGGGAGCCCTCGTTTCTGCGCCTCAGTTTGCGCAGGGATATGATGATCTCCTGTCTCAGGCGGAAGAGCTTGAGGAAACAGTTCGGGATATGTTTGCTCGGCATCGGGGCACTCAGCACGCGCAGGTCAACATCCTCAGCCTGTTGTTTCAGGCTCAGGAGTCCGAACAACATCTGACCGACGATCAGCTCATCGGACACTCGACACTGTTGTTCGCTGCGGCGCACCTGACAACCGCGCACACGTTTAGCTGGACGTTGTTCCTTCTCTCACAACATCCCGATGTTCTGAGCAAACTTCGAAACGAACTGGCACAACACGTAGCTGGCGACATTCCAACCCTGGAAGAACTTGAGAAGTTGCCGTATCTGGACAGTGTCATCAAGGAAAGTATGCGTGTACTGCCAGCATCGTCATACTCGCAGCGGATTGCTGTTCAGCCAACAAGCATCGGGCCGGTCCGATTGAATCCAGGAACACCGGTGATCTTCAGTCAGTATATCACCCACCACCGCCCGGACATTTACGAAAAGCCGGACCAGTTTATTCCAGAACGCTGGCAGACAATCGCGCCTTCCGCTTATGCCTACCTGCCTTTCGGGGCAGGACCACGCATGTGCATCGGGGCGCCACTGGCAATGGTTGAAATTCGTACGGCGCTCACGATTATGCTCAAGCGATTCAACTTCCAGATTCAGCCCTTAAGCACTGTCAACGGGCACGTAATCTCGACGATGTTGGGGCCAACATCGTCGATCCAATCCCTTCTGCTGCCAGCAGACAGGACGCCTGTCACGGTTCCTGTGTTGGGAACAATACATCATTTGGTCGCATTACCAGCCGGGGCCCAACCGATTGCGATTCCTCGAGCCGCCTGACGATCCGACAACGATTCGGTTTTCGACCGTTCAATTGACTCGCCGATTTCAGCAATCTCACAGATCGTCGAGCCGCAGGCTTCGGCCCCTGTAAAGGCCCTTGCCAGACGCTCGACAGTTTACAGCTCAGTTTCCTGCCTGTTCATGCCCAAAAGTGCCCAATCGATCGACAACTTGGCAGAAAATCAACTAGTGACGGCTGGAAGTTCTGGTAAACCAGAGAATTGTTAAGATCCCAAACTCTGTGGATCCGGTGCCTGAAACCATGCGATCTGCTGGTATGATGCGCCTGAGGCGAGGGACTCGTCTTACACATTTCAGCGAAGGAGCGAGGGTTCATCGAACGGGTGCTGGGTGAGTTGGATCCGATCACGGCTCTTCTGGAAAATATCGGGGCTTTATGCACTGCTGTCGGCTTTTGCGCTGATCGGACTTCTACTGATGGTCACACGGCGGCTGGAGGCTGGTGCAGATGCCCGCCAGCAATCTACCGTTGAGAATGCGTTGCAAAGCATTTGCGAGGAACTGCTTTCAGGCAAGGATGCTCAGACAGTCATTACTGCCTGGAGATCCGTACTGATTGCAGACTCGGTACAACTTTGGCTGGTGTCTCCCGACTTGACGGCTGCCGTCTCAGGGGGCAGCCCTCTGCCAGTTGAGTTCACAATCCAGTCCGTCATTCGGTCGGCCGCCAGCAGCGATTATGCACTACGCCAGATTCGTTTGGGCGACCAAAAAGAGGACTTCCTGGCAATCGCTCGGACTGTAAGGCCGGATCGAAAAACAGAGCGTCCTCTGATTCTTGTTTCGCTCACGCCGAAATCAGCCGCGCACCAGAGCATTGAGCTGGTTAAATCGGCGGCGACTCGTTCAGCAGTCTTTACATGGATCATCGGTATTCTGTGCATGGCGTTTGTCACCGCTGGCATTGTCGGACCGTTACAGACAATGTCGATTAATCTGCACCAGTCGATTGATCGAAATCGTCGCGAAGACATGCTGCTGACTATTTCTGACCGTGATGATGAACTGGGGGAAGTCGCAAATTCCCTGCATGATCTTGAAGAGGAACGTCAGGATCAGATTAGTCGCCTCCAAAATACAGAACGGATGGCACGTTCTTCCGCGGATCTGCTGACCACCGTGCTGGATTCTATGGTTGAAGGTGTAATCGCGATCGACCTCGATCAGAAAATCGTGTTTCTTAATACCGGAGCCCGCAATCTGCTCGGGATCAGCGAAGCGATCGGCGTTGGCCATCGGCTGTACGAAGCAGTGCGAGTTCCCGCATTTCTCGAAACCATCAGCGAGGCAATTTCGCGGCGACAGAACCAAAGCCTGGAGTACCGCACAAGCCGAGAAAAGGCTGACCTTGTTCTGGTCGCAATTCCCATTCTTCGCGGACCTCATGCCGGTGCGGTTGCGGTTGTCAGAGACATCTCCGAGATCCGAAGGCTGGAGGCGATGCGGCGGGATTTTGTGAGCGGTGTTTCTCACGAGCTCAAGACACCTCTCACGGTCATCCAGGCCTGTACCGACACTCTGCTCGGCGGAGCTCTTGATGACAGATCTGCGGCGGAGCGATTTCTTCGACAGATTGACGAACAGTCTGAACGCCTGCTGCAACTGATCCTGAGCATGCTTCAGTTGGCCAGGGTCGAATCCGGGCAACAGGTTCTTCATATCGAAGAGGTCGAAGTTCAGGCCATTGTTGATGACGTTTTGCGAGGATTTCAGACTGTGGCGGGCGGTAAGTCCGTGAGTCTCCAGCAAACCGGTGCCTCGGAACTCATCGTCCGAGCAGATGCTCAGGCCCTTCAGACCATTCTCAACAATCTTGTGGACAATGCTTTAAAGCACACAAACGCGGGTGGAACTGTTGTCATCGAACTTATTGAACACCAAAAGGAGCCGGCCATCGTCGTACGGGATACGGGAATAGGTATACCGGAAGAATTACTGGGACGAATCTTTGAACGCTTTTATCGAGTCGAGAAAGATCGCTCTCGCGAACGTGGCGGCTCAGGACTCGGACTGGCCATCGTCAAGCATCTTTGTCATGCCATTGGGGCAGAGATTTCCGTGAAGAGTGAGGTGGGGCTCGGGAGTGAATTCCGCGTACAGTTCCATGCTTGAGCATTTCGTGAGCGTTTGGATCATCTCTTCACATCAGCTATAAACGGCCTTTTGTGTACGTCAGTGGAGCAGAATGGTCTTGGCACAGTTCTCCAATCAAACCCTTTCCATTGAGCGAAAATCAACCGCAAGGCGGCGAAGACTTTCAGGAAATTAACAATTCGATTTAAAAGCAGCACCCACAAAATCCAGATTAACGGCATCTTAATAATTCATGGATTCAATGGCGGTGCCGGAAAATTGTGTGTGTGACCATCTGTTTTTGTTGTAAGGATCTTTCAGTATGCGATTCAGTGGTAAGTCCTTTCCCGTGATGCTTCTTGCTGTCCTGGCAGCCGCCGTGTCGGGCTGCACAGTAGAAAACGACTCGACTCCGAAAGCAGGAACGAATCAAGGGGGCGAAGAGGCAACTGCGACGTCCACCAGCAGCGAACCAACACGAATTCAGATTGACGGCTCAAGCACCGTCAAGGTCATCACTGCAGCGGTTGCTGAGGAATTCGAGAGTAAGTTTTCGGACGTCAAAGTTGCACTGAAAGTTACTGGAACTGGAACCGGGTTCAAAGAGATGATCGCGGGGCGGATCGACATCGCCAATGCGTCTCGAGCGGTTAAAGACTCTGAGAAGGCCGATTGCGAAAAGAACAAGATCGAGCTTCTTGAGCTGCTGGTGGCCCTTGATGGACTGACTGTCTGCGTCAACAACGAGAACACCTGGGTCGATTCAATCACAGTGGCTCAGTTGAAAAAGATTTGGGAGCCAGGCAGTACCGTCAAGAGCTGGAAAGACGTCGACGCCTCATGGCCGGATGTCCCTGTCGTGCTGTTCGGAGCCGGCGAAGAGTCGGGAACGTTCGACTACTTCACGGAAGCTATCAACGGTAAAGAAGACGAAATTACCGAAAACTACAGCCCCAGCTCAGATGACAATGTCACCATCACCGGAGTCTCCGGCGACAAAGGAGCCATGGGTTTCTTTGGCTGTGCGTACTACTTTTCAAACAAGGATAAAGTCAAGGCTCTGAAGATTTCGCCAACGGACGATCCAGCCGCCGGGGTCGCACCAACACCTGAAGCAGTCAAAGCTGGCGAGTACAAGCCACTTTCACGTCCTCTGTTCATTTATGTGAAAAAGTCCTCGCTGGAACGACAGGAAGTTCAGGATTTTGTGCGATTTTACCTGAATGAGGGAGCTGCTCAGGTCAGCAAGGTTGGTTATGTTGATGTGTCGGATGATCAAATGAAGGCCAGCCGCGAAGCATTTGAAGCGGCGGTCAAGAAGTAATAGCCTGCCGCTCATCAGGATCCGGCCCGTTTTTTCGGCCGCCGGATCCCTTGAGAAAAAACGACTGGAAGATCTCAGAGTAGGTGTTGTCGCGGGTCCATCGGAGTCAGAGATCAACGCGATGACTGGACTGATCCCTATGACTATGGGCAAATTACCCGCGTGGGCCATTCAAAGGGTTTCGCGCCGCCATGAAAAATTGATTCAGGCGGCACTGTTCCTTTGTGCGGCCCTCTCCGTGCTGACAACGGCCGCAATCATCCTCGTTCTGCTGGGAAACGCGGTTTACGCCCCCGGGGCTCGAAATGCGTTTTTCGAACAGGTCTCTTTGTGGGATTTTCTGACGGGCACACACTGGAAGCCTGTTGACGGCCCGGCCGGACGTTTTGGAATCATTCCATTGCTGTCCGGAACGATCATGGTCGCCGTAATTGCGTCGCTGGTAAGCGTTCCTGCTGGACTCGGCGCAGCAATTTACATGAGCGAATACGCCGCCCCGCGAGAGAGAGAATTCCTGAAGCCGGTTCTTGAGATCCTGGCCGGTATTCCATCCGTGGTTTACGGATTCTTCGCGCTGAAGTTCATCACACCGTGGATCTTGAAGCCAGCACTCGGACTTTTGGGACTGGAGCTTGGAACATTCAACGCACTCAGCGCGGGCATCGTTGTGGGCATTATGGTCACGCCATTGATTGCTTCCCTGAGCGAAGACGTCATTCGCTCGGTACCTCGAAGCCTGCGAGAAGCGGCTTACGCGCTGGGCAGCACTCGCTTTGATGTTTCTGTGCGAGTTGTGGTTCCGGCCGCGTTGTCCGGAATTCTGGCGGCATTCCTATTGGCATTTTCGCGAGCCATTGGAGAAACCATGGCCGTCGTCATTGCAGGCGGTCAACAACCGATTGCAACCCTGAATCCGCTACGAGGTGCGCAGACAATGACTTCGTTCATGGTTCATGCAAGCACTGGAGATAGCGCAGCAGACTCAATCAGTCGCATGAGTATCTATGCGATCGGAATCGCCCTGTTTGCGATCACTCTGACGATCAACCTGATCTCTGGCTGGATCCTTCGCCGTTATCGGGAGGTCTATCAATGAGTGAACCGCATCCGCCTGCAGAACCCAAGACTGTACGGCCAAAGGTCAGCTTTATCTCGGGCGGCGACCGGTATATTCGCAACCGACTGATGCTCTCAAGAGTCTTCGCGTGGCTTTGCCGTTTTGCGACCTACTCGGCCCTTGCGATCCTCGTAGTGCTTCTGGCCGCAATCATTTACAGCAGTCTGGGTCGGCTTTCGCCTGACTTCGTGACGAACACAAATTCAACAAGCCCCATAAAAGCCGGTATTCTGGCTGGTCTGTGGGGCTCGTTCTGGCTGATTCTGTTCACGGCCATGTTCTCTGTTCCGGTCGGTGTTGGATCAGCGGTGTACCTGGAAGAAATCGCCAAGGACAGCACGCTGGTCCGAATCATCAAGGTCAACCTGGCGAATCTGGCCGGGGTGCCGTCAATCGTGTATGGAATTCTGGGATACACCGTCTTCAGAACTTCTGCTGCAGCGATTGCAGAACTTTTTGATGGAAAGCATGTGATTGGAGTCCTTGGACTGTTTAAGGTTCGCCTCTCCAAACTTCCAATTTACGAAGACAATATCCTTGTCGGAGCTCTGACTCTGACACTGGTTATTCTGCCAACCGTGATCGCCGCTTCGCAGGAAGCACTTCGATCTGTGCCTGGTTCCATTCGAGTTGCTTCGCTGGCACTGGGTGCGACACGGTGGCAAACGATCTGGCGTCAGGTCATTCCAGCGGCCCTTCCCGGTATTTCAACTGGTGTTATTCTGTCGACATCACGAGCCATTGGCGAAGCGGCTCCTCTGATTATGCTGGGAGCTCTGACCTATACTTCCATGTGCCCGGGTGGGATTGAGTCTCCTCTGGAACTGCTGACCAGACCTTCACAGTTGATGCAAGCTCCACTGGACCAGTTTACAGCCATGCCCATTGAAATCTATGACTGGTCCAAACAGCCAGATGCAAGATTTACGGCCGTTGCGGCTTCCGGAATTGTGGTATTGCTTGTGGTTTTGCTTTCAATTAACTCTGTGGCCATGATCGTCCGACACTTTGCCAGCCGTCGGCTGAAATGGTAGTAGTCTAATCACCGGAACGTCGCGAGACTGTTCCGGATCGTCTTGTCCCGGCTCATCTCCTTCTCGGAACCTCGACACTTTGTTCCGGTTTACAGATGTCTCTCTATTATGCCAACAATTTCTTCAGGTAACGTTCCGCCATCTGTGGCCGGCATCGATCGGGATCTCGATATGTCAGCCCACGCGGCTGCGATCGAGGCAAGGCATCTGGATTTCTTCTATGGTGAGCACCAGGTCCTGTTCGATGTTTCCCTGACTGTTCCTGAGCGATCCGTCACTGCGCTCATTGGTCCGTCCGGTTGTGGGAAAAGTACTTTCCTGCGAACACTGAATCGGATGAACGATCTGATCGAGGGCTCCCGATGCCGAGGAGAAATTCTCGTCGAGGGCCAGAACATCATGGACCCGGCGGTCGACGTTGTTTTACTGCGAAAACACGTCGGTATGGTCTTTCAGAAATCGACCCCATTTCCCAAGTCGATTTTTGACAACGTGGCCTATGGACCTCGAGTCGCCGGGGAAAAGAACCGAGCCGTGCTGGCTGACCTGGTCGAATCGTGCCTCAGGAAGGCAGCGCTCTGGGAAGAAGTGAAGGATCGCCTGACGACTTCTGCCATGTCGCTTTCGGGTGGTCAGCAGCAACGCTTATGCATTGCCCGAACACTGGCTACAGATCCTCGAATCATCCTTATGGACGAACCTGCTTCGGCCCTTGACCCGGCCAGCACCGACCGGATCGAAAACCTGATCGGGGAATTGTGTGCCAATTACACGATCGTGATCGTAACTCACAACATGCAGCAAGCCTCGCGCGTCAGCCATCAGACCGCATTCTTCTACAAGGGCAAATTGATTGAGTCCGGCCCGACCATGAAAATCTTCACACATCCCTCAGAGAAAAAGACCGAAGACTATATTACTGGACGATTCGGTTAATTTATCATTTGCGCACGGCGGAAGACAATCCTGCTCGCAGTCCGAACTGTACTTATGCCTCGTGCAGATCAGTAAAAATTCAGCCGCAAAACATGCGGTTGCGCGCAGCAATTGAAACCAAAAGGCCGCCTCTTAACAGAAGAATTTCTCCCGCAACAGAATCTGCGGCAGCCTTAACAATTCATTAATAGACACCATTCAGAGTACTGGCTTCCATGACGATTCACTTTGTTCGCGAGATGGAGCATCTGCATCGGGACATCCTTTCGATGTGCTCTGCAGTAGAAGAACTGATCAACGATGCTGTCGATGGATTGAAACATGGGCGCAGTGAACTCGCACAGGAGGTCTCCGGCCGCGATCGTGAAGTGGATGAGTGGGATATTCGAATTGAAGAAGAGTGTTTGAAGATTCTGGCTCTCTATCACCCTGTTGCGAACGATTTGCGTCGCGTCGCGGTGGTAATGAAGATCACGGCGGAACTGGAGCGTGTGGCTGACCTTGCCGTCAGCATTGCAGAACGTTCCGCCGGAATCGCGCTTTACGGTGAGTTTCCCATGCCTGCTCGGCTGGCGGAAATGACTCGTGAAGCTCTCAGCATGCTGCATGACAGTATCGACGCCTTTGTCGAACAGAATGCAGCAGCGGCCAGAAAGGTCTGTCAGCGTGACGAGCATGTTGACAATCTGAACAGTCAGTTAATCGATGAAGTCGTTGTGATGATGAAACAACGACCGGATCTGGTCGAACCTGGCCTGCATCTGTTTTCCGTGATTCGTCACGTAGAGCGTGTTGCTGACCATGCGACCAATATTGCAGAAGATGTAGTTTATCTGGTTGAGGGGGCCATCATTCGGCATCCGAGACTTCACCGCCGATCTGGTGCGAGCGCCACTGGAGGAGCGTAACGAATCAGGACTATCGGGGCTCCTCAAAGCCTGCCCATGGTCCGCCAGCGCTCGAAGGTATATCCCTCGTTATGTCGCCGACCATTCTTGTGATTGAAGATGAACAGTCGATTGCCGACGTGGTCATCTACAACCTGCAAAAAGAGGGGTACAGCGTTCACTGGGAACGTGAAGGACGCAGCGGACTGGCTCGCTGCCAGTCTCTCCTGCCTGACCTTTGTGTTCTGGATCTGATGTTGCCAGGCATTGACGGGCTGCAGATCTGTCGGCTGCTGAAGGCTGACTCCCGCACAAAGTCTATCCCTGTCATGATGCTGACCGCTCGCAGTGCCGAGACCGATGAGATCGTCGGCTTTAACATGGGCGCTGATGATTATGTGACCAAACCCTTTCGGGTCCAGCCACTAATTCACCGCATCAAAGCCCTGCTCCGCCGAACCGAAACCGCTGAAGCTGGCAAGAATTTTCTGAGTCTTCACGGCGTTGAGATCGATCGCTCTACTCACTCCGCGAAATTCAATGGAGTCGAGCTTGATCTGACCCCAACTGAGTTTCGAATGCTCTGGACCTTGATGTCTCAGCCAGGTCGTCCATTTTCTCGCAACGAATTGATGGAAACATCTCGTGGCGAAGATGCAAACTCTCTGGAACGAACGATCGATGTCCATGTGCGGTCGCTCCGCAAAAAACTGGGCGATACGCCGGACCTGATCGAAACCGTCCGTGGTGTGGGTTATCGCTTTCTGCGAAAATAACCCGGCGAGTTTTTCGTCTGATCACACCGCAGAACATCGCCGCTTTCCGCGGGCCAACAATGCTGTCGACTGCAAATTTGCGAGCAGGCTTTCCCGATCAGTATTTGGGGCGCCGTTGTCAAGACGCTATCCTTGCCGCAATAGCCGTTGATTCCGTCACCGCTGGAAGGGAAAGCATCCGTGAAAATTTCGCAGCTCGAAGTCTTTGTGATCGGTGACGGCCCCGAGATTGACCCCGATAAGGGCGGCATTGAGCCTCTGGCGTGTCTTCGCATTCATACTGACGAAGGGATTACAGGGCTGTCGGAAGTTTTCCGAGTTCCCCCCGGAGTTGTGCAGGCCACTGTGGGCGACTCACAAACGCATTTCGGACGACTTCTGATTGGTCAGGAGATCACTCATCCCGAACGACTCTGGCAACACATGTGGGACGCGCTGATGCATACGAATCGGCGCGGCTGGGAGATTATCATCCTGGGAGCACTTGATGTTGCGATCTGGGACATCTACGGCCAGATGCTCAAGCAGCCTGTCTGGCAATTGCTGGGTGGGATTCAAAGAGGACCATTCCAGTCAATAGTCGGTTCAACCGTCGAAGTCACTCCGTACTGCACACTGGTCTCAGACGTGTGGGGCGGCGAGGCGATGTTTTCGCAGCAGGTGGCCCGAGCCGAATCACTGGCCTACATGGGCTACAGAGCGTTCAAAGTTGAACCCATGATGTCTTCACCCCACGACGTGGTGGAACTGGCTCGCCGCTGTCGTAAAGCCATCGGAGACGACCTCGCACTGATGGTCGATGTGGGCTATCTGTTCAACGATGTTCCGACGGCTGTTCGCGTTTGTCGCGAACTGGAAGAACTCAACCTCACATTCTTCGAGACCCCTTTTCCGGTCGACAACCCGGAGCCTTATGCAAAACTTGCGGCAAAGACCAGCATTCCACTCGCCATGGGAGAACATGGAGTCACTCGCTGGGAGTTTCTGGACATGATGGATCGCGGCGGCGTAACTGTCGTGCAGCCTTACATGACAACCTGCGGAGGACTCACCGAAGCCAAACGCATCGTGGAGCTGGCTCTCCCACGCGGAGCACAGGTATGCCCTGGCAACTGGTCCACGCAGATCCTCGGAGCCGCTTCCGTTCACCTGGCAGCCTACTCGCCGATTACGCCCTTCATTGAGTTCGCTCCGGCGGAGGTATTTGAATCACCGCTTCGTCGAGAACTCCAGAGCGCTGGATTTCCGGTGACCAACGGAACGATCAAGATCCCGACCAGGCCCGGCATTGGATACGAGATCCCAGACGACGTGCTTGCGGGCTTCGGAATGGGATGACCGGGGTCAGATCAATCAGTTTGAATCGCGTTGGAACTTCCGAGCTTCACACAGCCCACGAACAGATCACCCAGCGCTGGTGAACAGGTACGCCTGAATTCCGTCAAGCACCATTTGCACAGACATCATAACCAGCAGCATTCCCATCAGTCGTTCCATGGCTCGCGACCCACGATGGCCGAGAAACGCATAGATTGCTGGTGAGAGAGTCAGGATCAGGGCCGAAATTGTTCCGGCGATCAGAACGGCCACCGCGACCGTCCCGCGATCATGTTTTTCCGCAAGCAGCAGAATCAGTGAGATCGTGCTGGGGCCGGCAATAAACGGCATCGCAATCGGCACAATGACAGGATCGCCGACGTCCTCTTCATCGACAACTCGCCTGGCAGGAAAAACCATTCCCATGGCGATCATAAACAGCACAATTCCGCCCGCAATCCCCAGGGCATAGGGCTTCAGCCCCAGTGCAGACATGATTGGGCCGCCCGCGAAAACAGAGACCAAAAGGATCAGCATCGCGATCAGGCTCTCGCGAAGCATCACGTTGCGGCGTTTCGTCGCTTCAAGGTTGTGAAGCAGCGAATTGATCGTGACCAGATTCCCGAAAGGATCCAGCACGATGAACAGAAGCAGCACAATTTGCAGCATAAGTCACGTTTTTCCAGTTCGGTCAGGTGACCGCAATCCACAATCAACTCCTTGACCACTGTACAATCCTTTTGACAACCTGTCTTATGGAATCCTCGGTCTTGCGGAACCCGAGCTATCCGGAAACAATGCAGGGCATACTGTTTCTCAACAGGAGTTTGCGTTCCATGAAATCCCGCCGAGTGTTTTCCTGCATGCTGCAGTTCATCCTGCTTCCAATTCTGTTGAATTCCGCAGCATCGATTGTCGTTGGCGACCCGCCTCCAGTCGGGGAGACACCGGCTGTGAGTGCCAGTTCGCCCGAGACGTCAGCAGACACCACCGTCTCAAACGAAATCACTCAACTCGTTTCTGATCTGGGTTCTCCAGAGTTTGCTCGTCGACAGGCCGCCGTGGCGACGCTTCGAGATGCCAAAGGCCAACAACTCAAGGAGATCTGTAAGGTTCTGGAAACCGGCAACGACAGCGAGTCGGCTCGGAGAATTATTGAAGTCCTGGAACTTCGCTACGAACAGGCGCCCCTGGATTCCGAAGATGTGCGCATCACGTCAGAAGCCATTGAGAAATCAGCCCATTCTGAACGCTGGTTTGTTTCAGAAACGGCTCGCGATGTGCTTGATCGTCATTGGCAGCGCCGGACGGAAATTGCCGTGGTCGAACTGGTGTCGATGAATGTACCGCTTTCGCCCAAAGATCCTTCAGAACTGTGGAAGCAAAACCCGGATGCCCCTCCGCAAATGTTTGGACAGGCTGATCCAACATCATCGCGACATCTGAAGATCTATATCGATAAGAACTGGCCTGGAAACGAACGAGCTTTTGAATTGCTGAAGCGACTGGATTCGCTTCAAACAGAATCGTTTATGACTCAACCGCGTTTGGTTTCCATTTACCTGATCGATGGCCACCCTCTGGCGATTGAACAGGTCGCGATTCTCAAGGGCACTTTCGGGGACACTCAAATTGCAGAACGCGGACGAGTTTGTCTCGGTGTTCTGAACGAACCACGATTTGGCGTTGAAGAAGGAATTCTGGTCGGGAGCGTGCAGAAGGGTTCGTCTGCAGACGTGGCCGGCATTAGTTCAGGAGATCTCATCGTCGCCATGAATGGCAAAAAGCTGACGGACTTTGATCAGCTTGTGACTCAACTGCGAAGTTTTGATGTCGGCGACAAAATCATGCTGCATATTCGAAGTAATGGACTTCAGGACGAGGGTGGTTCGCGCAGTGTCGAGGTCACTCTCAAGGGCTGGCATTAGTTTCCACATTTTCCTGAAGCCGCCTCGAACGCTGCTCAAATTTCACAGGATGAATTACGCGGCCGGAATTGTGACTCCGTAACCCTGCCCTGATCGCAGCAAATCGATCCGACCTGCACAAAGGATTGCAACCATTACTTCGGCCGATTCCAGCTCCAGCTCGCTCAAGGTCGTCTCAGGAGGCCAGACCGGCGTCGACCGCGCCGCGCTTGATGCCGCGATGGAGCTGGGGTTCGAAGTGGGAGGCTGGTGTCCTCGAGATCGCCGTTCAGAAGATGGGTCGGTCCCAACGAAATATCCACTCCGCGAGACCGCGGCTCGCTCTTACGCCGTTCGGACCGAGTGGAACGTACGCGATTCGGACGGCACTCTGATCCTGGTACTCAACGAAATCTCCAGCGGAACGCGTCTCACGGTCGATGCTGCGAAATCCCACGGCAAACCACTGAAGATTGAACATCTTGCAGCCCCGAAATCATCCGGTCTCCTGATTATCGATGAGTCTGCCTCGGAAAAGGTGGAGTCGGTCGTCGAATGGATTCAACGCGAAGAGATCCGCGTATTGAACATCGCCGGACCACGAGGAAGCTCCTCAAAGGACATGTACCCCAAAGCCAAAGAATTCGTCATTGCAGTACTTCAAAGGTTGCAGCCTGCAATGGCAATCGGCAAAACACGTGCAACAAGGCGTCGCAGAAAGAAGTAAGCGATCGCTGGACAGAATCGACGTCGTGTCTAAAACGTTCACTGTGGATTGAGCAGTCACAGAGTCCCATTGCTGGTCTGTTGTTGGCTCCTTACACCGAACCCCAGGATGATTTACATCAGTAGATGCTAATAGGAACAATATTTATGCGAATCCTGTCCTCCATGTTCTGTTCTCTCATCATCACGGTCCCGGCAGTTCTCTGTGCGGCGGATCGAGCAGAATGGACTCAGTGGCGAGGACCGTCTCGAACATGTGCCATTACAGCG
>JBIIIF010000356.1:0-5901 GCA_044235005.1 Planctomycetaceae bacterium
TTCTGGCTCGCTCAAAGAAGCCTTCCTGAACGGCTTTGGCGTCGGCTCCGAGAGCGATCGCGACCCAGCCAATCGCGGCCAGATCGTCGGCATCGGTGTATCTCCACGATGCTGTTGCGACCTGCTTTTCGACTTCCATCAACGCCGCGGCCGCTTGTTCTTTTTTGCCGTTGGCCAGAGCAAATTCGTATTCCAGATGCCGTAATCGAGCACTCCAGGCGTATCGTTCGATGCCAGCCATGACCGTTGCGAGTGCTTCAGGATACTTTCCGAGAGCCAGTTCGCTCTGAGCTTTGAGGATTGGCCATTCCTCGCCGTAGCTTTTCTCTTCAATCGCCTTTGTCGTCGCGGCGAGGCATTCGGCATATTTTCCGGACGCCATCATGGCCTGGCAATCCGCGACCGTGTCGGCGGCTGAGGCGTGACTGGCTTCCAGGCCAACGCCGAAAATCATGACGGTTGCAGCAAGAAAACAACGTACAGATCGTAAGCCCATGAGGCACCTTTGACGAGACCGACAGAGTGTCTTCAAACCACGACTCCGAGAGAGTCATAATGACTGCCGCAGATCTCAGTAGGTCCTGCCCTGCCGGGCGAGACTTCGCGGCTTGCCGCGACATCTGTGCAAGTCATCATACGATCTCGGCCGACATCGTCCGCGAGGTGCACACGGGGTTCACCTTTCGGCGCAAGTCCTTTCCGGCAGAAAGAACCTACTCCTGAACTATCGTTCTACTTCCGATTGACACCTTCGCGTTTCTCGGGCGGCTGCTGAATGTAACGCAGGAAGCCGGTGATTTCTTTAGGAAGTGGCGAATTGAATCGCAACATTTCGCACGAGGTCGGATGCACGAAAGCCAGCGTCGACGCATGTAAAGCCAGTCGTTTGTGGGGCCACGGGATCTCTTTCCACAGGTGTGACCGATAACGCGAATCGCCCAATACGGGGTGGCCTTCCTCGGCAAAATGCACGCGAATCTGGTTTCTTCGTCCGGTTTCCAGTTGAACTGTCACGTGAGTCACTGCCGGCGACTGAGCCGTGCGAGGATAGTTGCGGACAACCTGATAATGAGTGACGGCGAGTTCACCGTCTTCTTCATCCTCGGTCGAAAACCGATTCAGATTCTTTGACGTGGCGAGATACGTGCGAAACTCGCCCTGCTGTTTTACGACATGACCGGTCACGATCGCGTCATACTGTCGTTCCGGTTTTCGCTGAGAAAACTGGGACTGCACAGCATCTGCCATTTCTTTTGTCTTGCCGAACACCAGCAGACCAGAAACGCCTCGATCCAACCGATGCACCAAAAATGCGCCGCGACCTCGTCCCTCGTGCCGAATGTGTTCGTTGACTCGATAGATCAACGTATGCGGCTCACGTCCATCGGTGGGAACGGTCAACAGATCGGCTGACTTATCGACGATGATGATCTCACGATCCTCATAGACGATGGTAAAACCTCGGTGTCGTGTCACTTGAGGTCGACGTTTGGGTGAATAGCGACGATTCTCTTCAAAACGGACTCGAACGTGGTCTCCAACTGCCAGCTTTCGACCGGGGTCGATTTCCAGAACGCCGTTGAGCATGACGCAATCGTGATCAAACAATCCTGTCACATGCGACCGAGATCCTCCGGCCAGCTCCTGCACGCAGCGATCGGCTCGCGCGTCGATAAACGGCGAATCAGCTTCCAGTTGAAGTTCACGAATCAAGAACGGCACGCAGAGACTTTCAGGGTTGGACTTTCAACAACTTTCGGACGCTCATGAATTGATGAATTATCGCGACCACCTTGGTCATGCATGCTGCGGAAATCCCGTCGTCGGAGCGACGGGCGTACTGTACACCCGTCGCTCCGCCGACGGGCCGCATGCTCAAAGGTCAGGTCCAGCGTATCGTATGCGACGAATTTGCGAATGCTCCGGGTTTGCGGCCTGTTTGCCACTGTTTTCAGGCTCTTTTGTTGCTCTTCCGAAGAATGCTCCTTTTGATCCGGGGAGCCCCTTTTTCCCATGATCAGACTTGGCCGGATTCGCGTCCCTGCTGAGCGTTCAGAAAGTTGATCAACCGACAATGAGGACTGGACGACTGTTTGCGGCCGAAACTCAATTCTCCTGGGCTGCTCTGGCCAATCGGCCCTCTTTCGAAACGGAGACGCTCTGAGAAGCCTACTTTCACCTGCATATCGCTGACAGGCACTGGACATGCTACCAAGTCACTCAAACAGCACGCTTTCCAGAAGTTTTCGATGGTTCGGATCTGGCAATACGGCTGCTATCTCCAGAGCGAGAAACGGCGTCGCTGCTGGGATTTTTACCAGATCCTTAAGGGTTGTTATGACGCGATTGATTCCCTTTGAAGCGGCTCGCTCGGCTATCTCTGTCAGATCTTCTTTTTTGTAATGGTGATGGTCAGGAAACCATAGAGTCGCCTTGACACGCAATCCTGCTTTTCGACAGGTTTCGGCAAAAGCTTCTGGATTGCCGATGCCACTGACCAACATCACAGGCTGGTCTCGTAACTCTTCGACCGTATATCGTTGGCCGTGGCCATCGATCAGCCCGGATGGACGAAACTCCACCCGACCAATACGATCCGCCAGTCTCGGTACGATCTTTCTTACTCGTTCCTCGATCCCTGTCAGACTTAATTCAGCGACCATATCCGATCGAGTTATCAAGACCACGTCCGCGCGTTGCAGAGCTGTCAGTGGTTCACGCAACAATCCTCGCGGCAGCAGATGATCGTATCCAAACGGATTTGTGGCATCGATCAGCACAATGTCCAGTTCCCGATGAAGCTGTCGATGTTGGAATCCATCATCCATTACGATGGTGTCGATATCCGTCGTGCTGATCAGCTTGCGAGCTGCCGTATATCGTGATGAGTTCTGTTCGTGGGGAACTCCCGGACAGAGTCGTTCCAATACTCGCTTTTCGTCATTCGCCTGTCCATCCACCGAGCGATAACCACGGCTGATGATTCCGGGGATCCGACCCTGTTGTTGCAGGATTTGCACGATCAAAGCAACGACCGGCGTCTTTCCGGTTCCTCCTGTCGTGAGATTTCCCACACTGATCACTGGTGCGGTGACTCGACGAGGCTTACGAATTCCTAAATCGAATCCTGCGTTTCGCAGTCCGATGGCCGTGCGATAAACGGGCTCCAGAATCGTGAGTCCAAGCCGACCTATGGCTGCAAGAATGCCGTGTGTCTTTCCGCTGATCAGATTGAGGAAGACTTGTTCGTTCAAGCGGCGGAACTCGTTATTTTGAGCGTTTCTTTTGGGCTATTTGTTGGGGAATCTTAGTGCTGCTGGATTGCTTGAGCCAGTATCTGGTCCGCTACAAGATTCCCATACTTTTGGGTCTCTGAAAGATTCTCCGTCATCTTTGGCCATTTCTGTCGTTTTCCGCCGGTTTTTGCACGCTTCTACCCTCCTGTGGGCACCGATGTGCTGTTGATCTTGCTGTTTTTTTCGGGTGAAAGTCGTCGTCGTCTGGACTACGATGACCGGGCCGCTGCCTTTCTGCTCCCGCTATTTCGCTCGGATCTTCATGCCGTCTCCTTCCTCAGCTTCCGAAAAAACGTCTCCCGCATTTTCTCTGCGCAATCTTGAGCTGCGGTTTAATGGTGCGGAACGAGCGGTTTGCCAGAACCTCTGTTTGGATGTTGTTCAGGGAGAATTCCTGTCCATCGTCGGTCCGTCCGGTTGCGGCAAATCCACTCTCCTGAAGATGCTGGCCGGTTTGCTGATGCCAACGGGCGGAGAATTGATTCGATGCTCAACCTCTGCGCAGCCCTCCCGTCGAATCGGTTTTGTTTTTCAGCACCCGACACTTCTTCCCTGGAGGACAGCGGCTGACAACCTCAAGTTGCCGCTTGAACTCGGGTCAGACGCTGGCTCAAGACAATTGTCGCAAACAGAGTGCGAAGAATTGTTGCTGCAAGTGGGACTGACTGCGGCCGATGCTGACAAACGACCGTCTGAGCTGTCTGGTGGCATGCAAATGCGATTATCCCTGGCCCGTGCTCTTGCGACTGGCCCCGATATTCTGCTTCTTGATGAACCTTTTGCCGCCGTTGATGACCTTCTGCGACTACGACTTCAGGAGGATGTTCGACGGTTGTACGAGCAGAAAAATCTGACCACGATTCTGGTGACTCATAATCTGCATGAGGCGGTTTTTATGAGCGATCGAGTCATCGTTCTTGGTGGTTCACCATCACGCGTTGTTGACACCATTCCGGTCTCCGGGCCAAGTGCACGTACGGCGGAATTTCGTCAATCCTCAGCGTTTTTCGATGATCTGCGACTGGTCACCGCTTCTCTGTTCAGAACTCCTGTGAGCGGAAAGGAGGTCGAACATGCGTGAAATTCTTGTTTTCGTTTTGCTGGTCATCGTGTGGCAATTGACCGTCTGGCTGGGCAGTATTCACCCGGTCCTTTTCCCCGGTCCAGCGGCTGTGGCGACTGCTGCGTGGAAACTGCGGATCGATTTGCTCGAAGCGACTTTCCGAACAGCACTGGCTGCATTTACGGGTTTGTCGATCAGTGTGATCGTGGGCACTCTGTCCGCGTTTGTGTTTTCTCAGTCCACGATGATTCGACGTGCTCTGTATCCGTATGCGGTGCTGCTTCAAACGATCCCGATCATTGCGATTGCTCCAATCGTTATCGTCTCTTTTGGGCGAGGATTCTTCAGCATAGCCTTGGTATCGTCCGTGATCAGCCTGTTCCCGATCATCACAAATACCACGACCGGTTTGCTCCAGATCGATCCGAACCTGTTGGATCTTTTTCGCCTGAATGGTGCTACCCGTTTGCAAACTTTGCTGAAGCTGCGAGTGCCCTGCTCTTTGCCGTTTCTTTTCTCCGGTATCCGCATCGCCAGCGGTTCCGCCATTGTTGGTGCGATTGTCGGTGAGTTCTTTGTTGGCTCTGGACAGCCGGGGCTTGGTTCGATGATTCAGCGAAAATCGGCTTCTCTGGACATGGCCGAACTTTACGCCACCGTCTTCACTTCCACCGCGTTGGGAACCCTGGCTTTTGCGGCTGTGAGTCTTCTCGGTGAAACACTTCTGCGACGACGCTTTGGTATGAGTCTCGGCGGACGTTGAGTTTTCAGAGTCGCCGGATTCGTGAGAATTCGGTTGTCTTTCGGCACTCCGAATTCTCTCGAATCCGGCTACTTAGAAGGGTAAAAAATCACTCTATTACTTCTTGCGGAAAACATACAGTACCGGTGATTCATCGTTGTCGACTGATCCCGGTATAACTTCTGTTGTAAATGACGGTCCCTGATGACGCTGACTCCATTCTTCCACCGCCCGAACTTCTTCCTGTCCTCCGGCATGTCCGCGATAGGCGACTACTGTCATCACCCCGCCTGATTTGAGCAGACTTACTCCAGCGGCGATCGCCTCTGTTGTTGTTGCGCCTGACGTGGTTCGCTGTTTATCTCCACCGGGAAGGTAACCGAGGTTAAACATGATTGCCCCAACGACTTCCGATGATTCCTGCAGGCCCTTTAACACCTTGCTGTGATCTCCCTGTTGCAACGTTACGTTTGAGACTGCTTCTGTGACCAATCGTGTTCGCGTTGACTGAATCGCTTCGGCCTGAATGTCGATCGCAAGAACTCGCCCCGTTGGCCCTGTGCAAGCCGACAGGAACACCGTGTCATGTCCATTCCCGGCCGTTGCATCAACTACTGTGTCGCCTAAACGCACCGCTCGTCGAACGATACTATGGGCCAGTTTTGTCAGAGATACGACCTTTGCACCCGTCGCCCGATTTTCCTGCCCCTTCGTTTCGGGTTTCAATGCCATAAGACTCAAAAGTCGCTGAGCCGTAATTGGGGCCATCAATGAAGCTTTCGAACCCATGCCATTCATAA
>JBIIIF010000357.1:0-5874 GCA_044235005.1 Planctomycetaceae bacterium
AAGTGGGCCGCACAGCTCTTTGTGCGCTTCGAGCGTCGCCTGGCTTTCATTCCGTACCGACCACTCTAACGTGCCAAATCCTTCCAGCGTGATTGTCTGCCACTTCGCGACCCCTTGCCCGATAGCGAAGGCAATGCCGGATGCATCGAGGCTCCCCAGCTTGAACCAATGGTTCAGATCAGGAGCCGAAATCCGCTCCAAAGCCTGCCAGGCAAAGGGCACACGGCTCCGGGTTGCATCGCAGCCAAAAACCCTGGGAGTAATGACGCCGATTTCGCGTACACGGTCCAATACGGCAGACTCGATGGCGAGATGCTCGTCTTTCTCGGGTCCGTTCTCGACGCGCACAAACATCGCCTGGCCATCCACGTCGGCATTCCAGGTGAGATGATTTCCCTGACCGGCTCCGGGGCTCAGATCGACATGCTTCGTCTTCAGTTGTTCGCGCAAAGCCTGACGCAGCAATTCCTCCATCACAATGTCCGGCTCACCGCGCCGCTGTGTGCCATGAAAGGCAGCTGGGCGATCACATTTCCAGTAGTAGATGTCGTGGCGGCTCATGATCAGGACTCCGGTGTATGACGTTTCCACCAGGACGCGAGCAGGCCGCCAATAATATTCTGCAGCACGCCGCTGAATACGCCGGCTGCAGCAGCTAGTGGCATCGCTGCAAAATGTTCACGAGCCAGCGAAGCCGCCATGCCGCCGTTCTGCATGCCGACTTCAATGCTGACAGTGCGCGCTACTGATTCAGGGTAACCGAACACCTTAGAGATTCCATAACCTACGCCGAAACCCAGCAGATGCAGCGTTAACGCCGCCAACGCGAGCTTGCCAAAATTCGCCGCGATGGCATCCGCACTGGCAGCGACAATGCCTCCGCTTACTAACACGAAGGCCAGGACAGCTATCGTAGGCCCACAAGCACCGATCACCTCCGCCGTGCGTGGCAATCTCCAACGAATCAAAACGCCAAGCACTATTGGGGCGACCGTGAGTTGCACCGCTGACAGGCAAAGTGCCCATGCATCCACCGGCACATATTTGCCTGCCAGGAGACTCGTCCACATCGGCGTGAAGAAGAAGGCGAGCATGGTGGAGATCATCGTCAACACGACAGACAACGCGACATTCGCCTTCGCGAGGTAGGTGATCATGTTCGATGCCATACCGCCGGGACAACTTGCCACGAGGATAATACCTACGGCGAGACCTGGATCGAGTTTTAACGTTGTCGCGACGAGCCAGCCTGACAACGGCATGATTGTATACTGTGCCAGGAAGCCTAACGTCACACTACCAGGCATCTTCCCGATTGCTTTAAAGTCTTTGATGCTCAACGTAAGACCCATGCCGAGCATCGAGGCCGCCAGCGACCAAAAGATCCATGGCTTGTCGAACCAGAGCATCGTTGAGGGCTTAAAGAAAGCAATGACCGCCAGCGTGACCAGCCAAACAGGGTAAAGATTGTTGAACCATTGGATAAAGCGAATCATGGAAGGCTACTTGGTTATAACGTGAAGACTGACAAGTGCGGGGAGGCCTGCAACGACCAAAGGCATGGCTGGTTCACTGCGGCGGGAGTTTGACGCTATAGTGGACGCATCGATGCCGGTTGTCGTCGAAGGCGAAGTGCAGCCATTGCTTGTCGGCGCTGACGAAACCATCGGGATAGTTCATGCGGCCTGTCGGACCGTCGCAGGACTCGGCTTGCAACACACGCTGATAAGGCCATGTCTTCATGCCGTCAAAACTAATCCAAAGTGCCATTGGACTGCGATGCTTAGGATTGGGATTGTGCAGCAACGCAACCTTGTCGCCTCCCAAACCGTAGAGAGTTGCTTTGGAGCCGGGGTTGGGGATTGCGGTTTTCGTCGCGATCGTTGGCCATGTTTGACCGCCGTCGCTCGACTCGGCGTAGTAGAGAACTCCGCCGAGTCGGTCTGCACGGATTATCATCGCAACCCGCCCGTCAGCCAATTCGACGAGACTGTTTTCAGCCCATCCATGATACCGGTCGTCGTCGGTGATGCGGATGTTGCCATGCTCAGAAAATGTCTTTCCTCCGTCGCGACTGATGAGCACTCCGTTGCGGGGATTGCTAACGTAGTGAGCCAGCGTTTTGTGCCACGGTTTTTCCTCTGGCGGAGGTTCCGGAGTTCCTTCTGGAGGCCCGAGATAATGTTGAAACGGAATGAGTATGCGGCCATCTCGCGTGACAATGTGTCCGCGAATGAACGTGAACTTCGCCAAGCGCCCCGGCATCGGTTCAGGTTTGCTCCACGTATGACCACTGTCGTTGCTGTGCATCTGCCACGATTGCCAATCGCGGCCCCAGGTCTGCGAATGCGTACTAAAAAACATCGTCGTGCGATTTCCGATCGTCATGATTTCCGTTGCCCCCTGGCCGCTCGTCACACCGCTGCGAGGAAACGTCGTCTCGACGGTCGACAAAGGAGACCAGGTGCGGCCCTCATCGGTACTGCGCGTAATACCGATGTAGTTCTTCGGCGATGGTTCAAAGTCATCGCCTGCCAGCATTGAGATAATCCACGAGTTATCCGGCATCAGTCGCAGCGTCGTGTCACACACCATTTTGTTGGGAGTTATGCCATCGTACGGAATGCTGGATCGATCTTGCTTTGCGTCTTCGATCGCCTGCAAGGACCACTTATCACCTGGACGAACAGATACCGGTAAACTCGCCTTGTTAGCGAGCATGCGAAGCTTCGCATCGTGCGAGACGATCTTGCCGGCGAGCACATCTTCTTCGCGGAATTTCGCCATTAAGATCTCCGCGTCAGTGTGACGGTTCCAATCATAAAGGATGTGGATCAGGCCATCGGGCGATTCGAAACCATCGGGATACGAGACCGAACTACGTTCGTCGAGCAGCAGACCACCTTTCCACGTATGGCCATCATCTTCGGAGAGATAGGCAGACATATGCGAACGCTTCGCGAGTCGCTCGGTGGGAGGGCCATTTTTCACCAGCAGGATGCGACCGGACTTCAGCCTGCGCAGGAAAAAGCGTGCGTTGATGTTTTGCACAGTCGCGGCCTGACACGGTTCACTCCAGGTCTTACCGCCATCGTTGGAGAAACTCTCGAACGGCTGGCCCTTCGTTCGAGCCAGCATCCACAAGCGGCCATCGCGCAGTTCGACCGTCATATGCTCGTCGAACTCCCAATCCGGGAACTGCAAGCTGCCACGCTCTTTCCACGATGCCCCTTCGTCGGCGGAGGCAAAGACTCGCGCTGTTTTCTTATGCCAATCGGAAACCGGCAGCAACCATTCGCCGTTCTTGAGCACGGTCGGTTTGTTCAGAGTACAACCCTCGGCGAACTGAACTGGCTCTGACCACCCGGGCTCAGCCGCATCGGGATCATCGCAGCGGATGAACCAATTCGTGATGCGGCCCTGCGGATCGCCGAGCTGTTGATCGAAGAACAACCACAAACGCCCTTTGGGATCGCTCCATAGATTGCCGACCAGTGCGCCGCTGAGTTTCTGTTCAGGCTCCGTGCGTGCGCCGACGGCCAGACGCGGCTTTGACCATGTGGAGCCATCATCATCGCTGGTGGCCAGCAAAAAATAGCCATCCTTTTTGTCCCCCGTGCCGGTCCAACAACCCCAGATACGGCCTTTCGGTGTACGATCCATGCCGATGATCATCGCGCCCTGCCGTGCCTCGTCCTGAAACGAGGCACCTGGATTTGAAATCACCACCGGCGCGTTGAGCCCCGGCTTTGATAAAGCAGCACCATCCCCAAGCACCAACAGCACCAACTTATTGAACTTTAGTCGCTCGCCATTCTTAACCTCTTTGCGGTAAAGGCTCACGCGATTGATCTCGCCGGGGAAGAGCTGAACTTCGGGAGCATCCACTTTGGTGAAGCCTACACTTCGAAGCGCTTCCTCCTGGCTCGCGGCCGTTGGTCGAATCGTCGGCGTGAGCGCGAAGAGCACGCCCGGTTTGGTGACTTCTACGTCGGTCTTCTCGATGCTGGTACGGAGAAACGGCAGATCGCGCACCTGCTCGGGAAATTCATGGATGACATAGTCGCGGTCGGTGAAGAGCTTCACGCCACTTTTCATGATCGCAGGCTCGATGGGAGGCGTTGGCCATGCGATGCGTTTGTGGCCGGTTTGCGGCGCGAACCGACCAACATCCTCTAGTTTGCCGAACATGATGCGGTCGGAGGAGCCTTTGTGATCGCTTTGCGTAACGGTGAGCCAAATCGTGCCGTCGTGTTCATGGAAGGTCGGATACTGAAATGAGTGCGGCGACTCGAAACGGTATTTGCGTTCCCACGTCCTGCCATCTCGGGAGATGTCCACGTTGAAGACGCTGCGATTGCAATCGTGGACGCGAGTGTTCTCCTGCCAGCCGAGATAATAGACGCCGCCGAACCTGTCGAAGGTCGGCTTCGAGTTCAGGCCGTTCGGCACAAACGGCATCGTCTGCCCGACGCTCCATGTTTTGCCGTCTTTGCTCGTTGTGAAGTGATAGTTGCCCGCATCGTTGCGACAGATGGCCATCCAGGTGCCGTCAGGCAAACGGTTCACAGCCGACTCGCTGAGCTGCTGCGACTGCGGCTCGTTGTAATGGCCGATGATCTCGAAAGTCGTGAGGTCATCGTGCAACACGGCGAGAGCGTTTTGTTTGCCGGGAAAGTTGTTGAGCGCCACGTAGCGGCGACCGTCGAACTCTTTGAATGAATCGAAGATGTAGAGCCCTTCGCGAACCGGCGGCTTCTTGAAGCCCTGCGCCGCAGCGTCGGCATGGAAATGACGCGGCTCCATGTCGAAAGTCCCCGCCGCCGTCTTGAGCTTCGCCTTGTGGATGCTGTCCTCGAAGGTCTGCGTGCGAAGATCGAAGTCCCGAAACCACGTCACCGCCTGTTCCTTCGTCGGCTGGCTGCAGAAGTAAGTCCGCAGCGTGTGGTCGTCCTTGCGAATAATGCGCGGCACGAAGACCTGCGCCTCCGGCAGAGTGACGTTTGCAAACGCCTGGCCTGCTCGAGCCATCGGGATGGTCTTTTCTACTGTCAGCGTCTTCAGGTTCACCACGGTCAGTACGCAATACATCGCCGCGCCGGCGCCGTGCCCAGGAGCGACATCGTTGTCATGCTCGACGATGTAAGCACGCTCGCCGATGCAGACGAACTCCGCATCATGCGCCCCCTTAACCTGCGGCGCAGTGACTTTTATGAGACGCTGCATGACAGTGTCACCAGC
The DNA here is from genome assembly GCA_044235005.1 of Planctomycetaceae bacterium. Lineage (GTDB taxonomy): Bacteria > Planctomycetota > Planctomycetia > Planctomycetales > Planctomycetaceae > SXXK01. Next base: position 5,242 of record JBIIIF010000357.1, read on the forward strand.
TATCGCCGCGTCCCAGTTGGCAGGGAGTAACGATGGCTTGTCGAGCTTGTTAATAGTCTGAGTGAGCGTCACGGTGTCTGAGACGTTCTTGCCTGCAAGCACATCTTCTTCGCGGAATTTTGCGAGCAGGATTTCGCCAACACCTTGCCGGTCGCGATCGTAAGTGACCCAAATCAATCCATCGCGATCCTGCACACCGTCGGGATAGGACACACCACTGCGCTCATCGAGCAGCAATCCATTATTCCAAGTCGCTCCATCGTCGACGGAAAGCTGCGCTGTGAGATGGCTGCGGCCTTTGAAGTTGTGGTGGTTAACAAGAAGCAAGTTGCCCGAGGACAGGCGGCGGATGAAGAACCGCGAGCCAGGGCTCTTGATCGTGCTGGCTGTGGCTTCGCTCCATGTCCGTCCTTTGTCGCTGGAGTGACTCTCCCAAAGAAAGCCGCTGCCGGTGCGAATGAGCATCCACAAGCGGCCATCTCGCAGTTCCGTGATCATGCACTCCAACGCCCACTCAGGTGCTTTTACTGCGCCGTGAAGTTTCCATGTCTTACCTTCATCGGTCGAGATGCCCACGCCTTGAAGTTGCTTTGGTCCGGCAAACCATTCGTGAATCGGCTCCACGGCATGCGT
>JBIIIF010000118.1:0-19758 GCA_044235005.1 Planctomycetaceae bacterium
ACAACCAGCGAATGCTCCATGGAACGAGCAAGTTCCTGCAGCAAACTCATTGTCAGAGGATTGTTTCCGATCACACCGAATTTCATGGATCCATCTCAATTCAAAAACGTCGCCGATTCATCATCTGACGGTCAGTTTAGAATGTCATTGGGTTTCATGCACGTACCGACGAGCGGACTTCGGAATACGAGGAAGATCGAAGAAACCGCTTTCGGTCACGTGCGACTTTCGATTGGACAGCCTCAAACCCCGTCCGAGCCAACGAGCCACTCACGTTGCAGTTGTAAAATGACTCCATGAGATCCTGCCGCTCTGCATGCGTTGACGAAACGGACGGCACTACTATCCCGAAAAGTCTATGAACGATTAACTTCCCGCAATGTTTCCCCTGCACAATCAGAGATTGTTACCGGCCATTCAGTGTGGCCTCCAGATGGCGATCCTTCGAGTTGATTTTCTTGAATTTGGTGCGCGAGGTGTCGCTTGAAAGCCACCGTTGAACTGTCCGTCGTTGAATATTCTGGCATTGGGCAAACTGTCGTCGCCTAACAACGATTGTTGTCCGGATGATTGTCAAAGGAGTCCTTTCGACCCATAAGGACTGCGTTTGGCAGGTCCCTCTTGCCGAACGGGAGCGCGACGCAAGGCAAACCCTGTGTGTGATCCATGGCAGCAGGCAGGCCCGGTTCGTTGGTTGACATGCACACAGGTCGCGACATCATGGGAAATCCTGCCTGACAGGCAGGGACCTATGCCAACTGCTCCCTCGTCCGGAGGAACCGCCGAAATCTGCGACTGCACCCCGACAACTGTCCTGAACTATCTCCGATACACCGACCAGCAATTTGCGGTATACTGGCGATTTGCTGAACCCTCGGGGCGATAATTGGTCTACGCTTTCCGAACGACGTAGAGGCACTCTCGCTCCGAATCAATGTCTCGATGTGTTGCTCGAGGCGCGTTCACTTCTCAGCCTTCGTAGAATTGGTATTTCACTTTTGTCCAGCGAACGACTCCCTGAACAGCCTGACCAGACGCGAGGATATGACCGTGCGTTCTGGCTGGCGTACCTGTCGAACGGGATGGCGACTCTGGCCAACGGGATGATGGTTCGTTACTCCGACTTTGTAGACATGATCGGTGGTGACGAACAGCAGCTTGGACTGATCGTCGGCGTTGGAATGATCGGCAGCATTATCATTCGCGTTGCTCAGGGTGAAGCTATTGATCGCATCGGGTCAGCTCGAGTTTGGTTTTGGTCGGTGGTGATTTACACATTCAGTCTGTTGTTGCATTTGGCCATTTCCAGTGCGACAACTCCGGGTGTGTTTCTGGTGCGAGCATTAATGCAGGCGAGTCTCGCCGGGTTCTTTGGCGCTTCAATTACTTTTGTTTCATTACGTGTACCGCCGAAGCGAATGGCCGAAATCGTCGGAGCGTTGGGGACATCCGGGTTTCTGGGGCTGATGATCGGTCCGCTGATCAGCGACTGGCTGGGCAGCGGAGACATCACGCAGGAACAGATGGTTCAGCGGATGTTCTGGACGGCAGCCGCGCTGGCACTGGTCTCCGCAATTGCCACATGGTTCGCGGTTCAGGGAGCCGTGTTGCCCGTACGACATGCTCGACCGCCGTTGCTGTCCGTCATTCGTCAGTATCATCCGCTGATGATTTCCATGACTGCTGCCGTGATGGGAGCTGGTTTTGCGATTCCCGCAACGTTTCTGCGACCGTTCGCCATTGAAGCCCATCTTTCTCACGTGGGTGTGTTTTTTGTGATCTACGCGATGACCGGCTTTGGTGCTCGACTGGCCTCGCGATCGCTGTTCGAGCGCTATGGAAATCGCCCGTGGATCGTGGTCGGACTTACGTTGTTGTCGATCAGTTATTTGTGTTACGTCCCGGTGACGAACACCTGGCACCTGATTGCTCCCGCTGCCTTAGCCGGAATGGCACATGCTTTGTTGTTTCCTTCGATTATGTCGGCTGGCACGGCCGTGTTTCCGCGACGTTACCTGGGTGTTGCGACTTCCCTGGTTCTTGCGATGTTTGACGTTGGCACCTTTATTTCCGCGCCGATCATTGGCATCTTTTTAAGGTACGCCAAGCCGGAGACACCCTATGCTTATCCGCTGATGTTCGCCGGGGTGGCCACCGTCTTTGCACTGGTGACGATTCTGTTTATCTGCAGTTCGGCAGGTCACACACGTCATGCAGAGGAATGAACGATGAGCGACCTGAACTCGCAGCCCATTAACACGGCGTGGCCGATCACTGACGATGCAATCCGGGCGGTATTCGAATCCATGATGGCTGACGGTTCGTGGGGACGATACCACGGCCCGCATTGTGATCGCCTCAGGGATGAACTGGCACAAATGCACGATGCAGAGCATGTCGTGCTCTGCAGCAGCGGCACCTCCGCTATTGAACTCGCGCTGCGATCGGTTCCTGTTGCGGCCGGAGATGAAGTAATTCTTGCGGCTTACGATTTCAAAGCCAATCTGGTCAATGTGCTGACGGTGGGGGCGACGCCGGTGCTGATCGATGTGCTTCCCGGTCAGCCCGTGATTGATCCGGAACAACTCGAAGACGCTATCACCGAACGGACGAGAGCGATCATCGTTTCTCATCTGCATGGACATCTGTCTGCGATGGCCGCAATACGCAACATTGCCACGGCCCATGGTATCGCAGTGATTGAAGATGCCTGTCAGTCTCCCGGGGCTCTCATCGCCGGGCGGCGAGCGGGAAGTCTTGGCGACATCGGGGTGTTGAGTTTTGGGGGAAGCAAACTGCTGACATCTGGCCGCGGCGGTGCCTTGCTGACATCTGATGCTGCGATGGCTCAGCGGATCAAGTTGTATGTTCAGCGTGGAAACGACGCTTATCCGCTTTCAGAAATGCAGGCGGCTGTCTTGCTGCCACAGTTGCTGCAACTCGACACACACAATGCTGCTCGCGCGATTCGTGCGGGCCAGCTTGCCAACTTTCTTTCTTCGCAATCTCTCCTGAAGCCGACGTTGGCTGCCGGTGAGTTGATTGCTGAACAGTATCGACCGGTGTTTTACAAGTTGGGATTCATTCTTTCCGATCAGTTCGACACGTCAGATCGCGAGCAGATTTCAGTGGAGGCTCGTCAGCTTGGGATTCCCCTTGATCCCGCCCTTCCCGCCCTGCAGTTGACGCACAGCTCGCGCCGTTTTCGAGCCATCGGTGAACTGGTCAACGCTCAAAATCTGCACGCCCGCCTGATGACATTGCATCATACGGCGTTGTTGCAGTCAGAATCAGAGATCGAAAAGATGGCCGCTGAAATGCTGCAGAGAGTCAGCTCGCGAGTCCGCTGACGGATCTGCTCAATTGCCGCTGAAGGCTCATCTGAGGATCCGACGTCTGTTATCGGCCTGAAACGCCCAATGTCTGGTTGTGGCGATGACTTCCTGATGCGAGTTCTGAACGGACATGTAAACGAAAATCGCTTACCAAACCGGGATTAGCCGACGGGCATCTCAGAGAATACCGCGCCCAACAGCGTCAGGGTGCCAGTCCCGATTTTGCTTTGACCACAGAGGGACACAGATGAAGAACACAATCGCAACACGCCCTCCTCATCTTTGTAAATCTGTGGTCAAATTCCTGAGAAGTATTTCTGACCGCAGATTTCCCAGAGGGACACAGATAAAGAATACCAGCGCAACACGGCCTCCGCACCTGCGTAAGTCTGTGTAATCTGTGGTTAAACTCCTCAGCAGTATTTCTGACGGCAGATTTCCCGGATGGACAAAGATAAAGAACACCATCGCAACATCCCGTGTGATCTGCGTTCCAAACTTAGCCCCAGGACCAACACCATGCCTCAATCAAACGAAGATTCTCCAAACGTGGACCTCACAAAGATCGTCATCGGCGCGGCGATGAAGGTACTCAACACACTGAAGCCCGGGCTGGACGAAAAGCTATACGAAAAAGCCCTGATCATCGAGCTTGCGAAGCAGAAACTCGAGTGCCAGCAGCAAAAACAGTATGACGTTTTCTATGACGGCCAACTTATTGGAACGCTGATTCCGGACTTGATCATCGACGGTCGGCTCATCGTGGACACCAAAGTCGTCACCGAATTTAATGACAGTCACATGGCTCAAATGCTGGGCTACCTGAACATCACAGGTTTGAGAACAGCGCTGCTTTTAAACTTCAAACATGCGGACCTTCGAATCAGACGGATTTCGAATTGATAAACGCATTTTGACCACAGATTTCACAGATGGACACAGATAAGAAGGCACAAGTCAGAAGCGACAAGCCCCAATGGCCCTGTCATCTGTGACAATCTGTGTGATCTGTGGTTTGAACTTGCTGACGGATTCGCGACCACAGATTTCACGGACGCACACAAATAAGAAGACACAAGTCAGAAGCCACAAGCACCAACGCCCCTGTCATCTGTGAAAATCTGTGTCATCTGTGGTTTCAACTTCCTGACCAATTCGCGACCAACCACAGCTCCATGACAATCATGCAACTGCATTCAAGTCCTTTCTTCAATGGAACTTTATACGCTGGCAAGCGAACGTTCAGGCATCCGGCTTTAGTTTACGACAGAGGATCAGCATTCATCTTCGGACCAGCCGTTGAGTTCCAGAAACTGCTGCTTCCAATGGTACTGGTCCAGCAGGCCTTGAGTTTTACGGCCTAGAATTCGGAGGGCGGCGTAAAGTGCTTCAATCGTGGCCAGACCCTCGCTGGGGTCCGCAAAGACTTCCGACTTGCGAGGATAAGCCGTGTGAATCAGCGGCAGCGAACGAACTTCGACGTGCGAATAAAACGGGTCCATGCGTGCTGCCAGTCGCCAGGTGCCGTCGAGCAGCAGCAGGCCGCGGTCAGCATCTTCAGAAGACAGCAAACGCCCGCCGATGCCAAGACGTACATAGTTTGTCACATCTATGGGGACGGGATGAGGAAACGTCGTAAAGACGAAATTCGGATTGTTTCGCAGCGGTTCAACCGAACACTTGCTGCGTCGTTCTCGTGGATGAACCACGATCACAGTTGGCGGAGACATGACCGTCGACCTGAAGTTAATGGACGAAAAGCTTTACTCGTTGCGGATTCGTTCGATTTCCGCATTCAGGTCGGCGATTTCCTTTTCCAGCTTTGGAATCTCCTTCGGATCATCCGGCTGATTTTTTGCAGCGGTCAGGAGGCCTCGCAAACGAGTAATCTTGTTCTTTGCGGCTTCAATCTGCTTCTGCTGTTTCTTGTTCAACGCCATTTGGTTCTAATCCCCGCATCACGAAGATGCCCGATTTCTTCGAACGAATTCAACTCCTGCCTGAGCAGCATAACAGGCATTTGCCATGCTGAGAATATTGAGCCATCCCGAGTATCATGCCTGACCACGCCGAAGAACTTATACGCCTCCTGCGGGAATCGGCGACCCAGCGAACTCTGCAAAAAGCCACCTTCAGCGCGCCGCGAGTGACTGGGGCGGAAAATCTGCGAGTCGACGTGCGGCCTGCGGAAATCCGCGGCGAATGGATGCTGCAGTTTACAACTTCGACAGCGACTCAGCAGTTCCATCGCAATTTGAACAGCGCCGAAGCGTCCTCCGAGCTGGCCCGATTAGCCACGGAAGATTATCGCAACGTCAATGTGACCACGGCCGATGCTCTTTGGGAAGCTCGTACGTCTCGGAAAGAGAAGTGCTCCCTCCGTCGTACAGGGGGCACGAGCAAGGCAGTGGTGGAAGTCGTTAGTCACAATCGCAAACGCAATTATCTGATCCCGGAAGGGGTTCCGTGTCCCTTTCTGATTCACACCGGCGTGATGACGAAGGACGGGACAGTGCGAGCCAGTCATGCTCGCAAGTTTGGCCAGATCAATCGATTTCTGGAATTCATCAACGACATCGTCGATCAGTTGCCCTCAGACCGCCCGGTTCAGATTGTGGATTTTGGCTGCGGCAAAAGTTACCTGACCTTCGCGACTCATTATTTGCTGACCAATATCCTGCAGCGTGAAAGTCGCATCATCGGACTAGATCGGCGGAAAGACGTTGTTGCCACCTGCACGAATATTGTGCGTGAGTTGCAGTTGGAGCACCTGGAATTTTCCGTCGGAGATATTGCAGGATTCGAATCGTCCGGACCCGTTGATCTAATGATTTCTCTCCACGCCTGCGACACCGCGACAGACCACGCGCTGGCTCAGGCGATTCGCTGGCAGAGTCAAGTCATCCTGGCGGTGCCGTGCTGTCAGCATGAGTTGAATGAGCATCTGCAGTCCGGCTCTTTGGCTCCGCTGACATCGTACGGGCTGACGAAAGAGCGATTTGCTTCGCTGGCGACGGATACGATGCGAGCCTCACTTTTGTCTGCTGCCGGTTATCAGACTCAGGTGCTTGAGTTTATCGATATGGAGCATACTCCGAAGAACATTCTTCTTCGCAGCGTGCTGAGAACCGGCCGAAATTCGGACAACGTTGGCAGAAAAGCGATGGATGAAGTGGTGCGGATGAGAAGCCTTCTGAATGTTCCCCCGCTGACGCTGGAGCAGACTCTTCGCACAGAAAACCGGCTACCATGCGATTCAGAGACCCCGCAATCAGAGAACGCGGAGTCGTCAAACGATACGCACGAGCCTGTGAGCGGTGCGGTGGCATCAGGAGGACCTGCAGATCGGAGTTTCTCGCCCTCATGAAAATTCTGATTACGCTGTGTACCTATAATGAAGTCGACAATCTGCGAGGGTTGATTCCGGAGTTGCTGAATCTGGTTCCAGCGGCCAACATCCTGGTCATTGATGATAATTCACCCGACGGCACGGGGGCGTTAGTTGCGGAGATGGCGAAACGCGATGATCGCGTTCGATTGTTGAGCCGCCCCGGAAAACTGGGGCTCGGCACAGCGACGCTGGCCGGCTTCCGTTATGCGATTGAGCACAACTATGAGTTGCTCGTCAACATGGATGCAGACTTCAGTCATGGTCCGAAGTATGTACCACAGCTCATCGCTGCTGCCTCTGAATATGATGTGGTGATTGCATCACGATATGTGGCTGGCGGCGGAGTGGCCGGGTGGACATTTCGACGCAAGTTGATGAGTCAGACAATTAACTTCTGGGCCAGATTCTGGCTTGGTTTGAAGACCGCCGACAACAGCGGGAGCTTCCGTTGTTTCCGTGTTGCACGGCTGGCTGAGGTGGACTGGGACCTGACGGTGGCTCGCGGCTATGCGTTTCAGGAAGAGATTCTCTATCGTTGTCGTCAGGTCGGTTGCCGAATGACGGAGGTTCCATTCATCTTTGAGGATCGACGTTTCGGCGTTACCAAAATCAATCTCAAAGAGTGCATCGTCGCAGTCTGGGTCATCCTGCTGCTGGGACTTCAGAGGTTACTTGGGTTTCGAGTAAAAAAATGACTTCGATGGCGGGCTCACAGCGCGACAGCCCGAACACATGTCAGACGAATTCGGTTCTGCGTGAAATGAAGTGCTCGGAGCGGACTCGTTGCTGAGACCGCTTATGAACGCAATACTCACCTGCGCTGCCAATTGAAGCTCAATGCGGGCGTTTCATTCCAAGGCAGACCGGAATAAGCGGTAAACAGTTCTTGATGAAACCGAACAGGCACTGAGGCACCGGCGAACAAATAACCTACCCGCCACCTCATGGCGAGCGGTTGGCGTTAGCCGACCGGTATGCCGTTCTACCGGCCGGTTCACACCGGGCCGCTCGCCAAGCTTGTCTCTTATTTCTTTGCCGCTGCCTGAGGCCCTGATTACTCAAAGGTCAGTGCTTCCCGGATCGCGCGGAATCGAGTGAGAGATTTGCTCGTACGGGCCTGCAAAAACAGGTCGCGATTGGGATCGAAGCCGGTCACCAGAACTTCGAACGCGTCCTGTTCCGGATAGACCACCAGCCGATTCGGTTCCGGGATCTCGATATGAACACCTTCAGCCTGAATCACGATCGGATCATGATCGAGCTGGAAGTCTGTTATTGAATACTTCCGCAGAGCACTTCCGCTGCGGCGATCGTAAGCAATCAGCACTTCGATACCGTGATTGATTTCCTCAGGCTGTGGACGACCAGAAAGACGAAACCCACCGGCCTTGCGAGTCAATCGCCAGGAGCGTGGGTGGCGGGTTTTCGTCTTGAGTTTTTGCAGGCGGTCGGTGCCATCCTCATTCTTGGCAGTCGAGCGACTGGTCATCGACGCAAACTCGACCGGCCAGTTTCTGGTGGAATCGGCCGAAGTAAGCCCCACAGAGAACACATCCAGCAGCATCTCCGGATCTTCATCTTCCACGGCCTCCGTCAGCATCTGACAGAGATCGGCCACCGAGTTACGAATGAATCGCAGTGTCGCGGAGCCGTTGACATACTTGCCTTTAAAGTGAGACGTCTCTTCATGCCACTCCGTATGCGCCGGGTTCTCGGCATCACCCAGAAACTCAGTCAACGGCGGATCATCAATCGTCACGATGGCATGCAGATCGCGAATCAGCCGGCTGCGAACGTCGGAGATAATGATTCCATCGCGAATAAACATGGGCCGCTTCTGCTGTGAGCCCTCAGCCTTTTCCAGATAGATATCAAAATGCGTGGTCTTAAGAACACCACTGCGATGCTGAACATCGACGGGAACTCGCAACGCCAACCGCCCCGAATCCACAAACGAGCGACGGATCGAATTGAACACTTCCAACGGAATGGATTTCTGATTCCACTTCGTCTGGCTGGCGACTCCCGCAGCCCGGAGGTTCATTTGAGAATTCGCCGCCTGCTTAGTCAGAATCCAGCGCGTCAGATCAAACAGCGGCTTCAATGTTTGACGGATCGACTCGCTGGCGGCACTTAAGATACCCGCCATTGTGCGTGAATTCAGGACCGTTTGAGTATTCGCGCCTTCGACAGTAACGACCAGTTCATCACGCAGGATGACGTAGAAATAATCCTGCAGAATTGATTCGACAACGGCATCCGGCGTCCAGGTCAGATCACAGAACGGCACAACCAATGACAGTCCCGGATCCTTACGACGTTCGAGACAAAAATCTTCTTCGAACTGATCGATGAACTGCCGATCATCCACGGGAGCAGCAGCTTCATCTTTCTCCGGCTTCTCACCGAACCAGCCATCGGGCGTATAGCTCTTGTCGTCGACATGATGCGATCGCAAAATCGACTGCCCGACAAGCAATCGTTTTTGATCATCGTAGCGCACTGTCAGACCAAAGAAGCTGCGAATCGCGCTGCTGCGAGGAAACACGAACTTGCCAAGCCCCCAGCGACCTCGCCCGGTCTCCAGCTTGTTCGACTGCCCCTCCGCGCGGAAGAAGTAATAAAACGGATTACGAACGCCGGGGACCTCATGAAACTGCTCGGTATCACCCGTGAGTCCGGTTGTTCCACTGTCCTCGTAGGCAATAAATGGGCAGGCGTCCTCTTTTCCCGGAGCATCGCGAAGCCCGCTGCCCTGAGCATGAAAATGATCCCAGCCACCGCGAAAGTACCGCTTGGCCGACTCCGCACTTAACGAGCCTTCAGTTCCCGAGACATAGATGCGAATGGAAACGGGTCCGCTGAGGCCCGGACGTCTGGCGTCGAGCGAATTCTGCACCGCCTCACGCACGAACGCGCGCAGTTCGGTATCGCTGGAGAAGAATTCCCCCTGCGTTGCCTCACGGTTTTTAAACCGTGGATTCACTTTACTGAAATGCCACGCCAGCTTCACGAATGATTGCCCTCAGTTATGCCGCCGACTGCTCGGCCTGTACTCCGGGTTGTTGACGCCTTATGAAAGTCAGGCCTTTCCAAGGTAGCTTCAAAGGCCGGCGGTTCAAGTGTCAAAATCGGAACCTCAGGAGCCGGACTCTGATTCGTGAGGCTGGAACAGCAAAGTCGGCCAAATGCCTGAGAATTATCTCGACGCGTCGCCTTCGAGCCGACGGACGTTTCCAATTTTTCGTTGCGTCCGCTACTTTCGGCATACTTTTGCATTTCATCCGAGTTCCGCAGAATTCCGGGGTTTTCGCATGTCCGTCGATCGCCGTGTATTTCTATCCGCCGCCGCTGCCTCTGGCCTGGGAGCTGCTGTTTCGCATGCCGCTCCAATTCCGCGTCCTGTTTTCAAGGCTTCTCACGACGCTAAAAGCGGGTTTCGCTACTGCCTGAATACCAGCACGATTCGTGGACAGGAGCTGGGGATCGAAAAAGAGGTTGATGTCGCGGCCGCCGCGGGATACGACGGGATCGAGCCGTGGATTCCGACCCTGCGGCAATTCGTCGAGAAAGGCGGAAAGCTGTCTGATCTTGCCAAACGAATTTCTGACGGAGGCCTCACTGTCGACAGCGCGATCGGGTTTGCTCAGTGGATCGTGGATGATGAGGCGAAACGGAAGGCGGCTCTGGAAGAAGCCAAACGCGACATGGACATGCTTCGCGAAATCGGGGGAACTCGCATCGCCGCTCCGCCTGTCGGAGCGCACCAGGCCGACAGTCCAAAGATTGATCTGTTTGTCGCGGCCGAACGTTTTCGAGCACTCCAGGATCTTGGAGATCAAACCGGCGTCGTACCGCAGCTTGAGGTCTGGGGCTTCTCGAAGAATCTTTCACGACTGGGCGAGGTCATGTTTGTGATTGGAGAAACCGGACATCCGAAAGCCTGCCTGCTGCTTGACATCTATCACATATTTAAAGGTGGGTCTGCCTTTACCAGCCTCGATTTGTTCAGCGACAATGCTCTGCAGGTCTTTCACGTCAACGATTATCCAGCCACGCCTGAGAGAGCTGAGATGAACGATTCGCATCGAGTTTATCCGGGAGACGGCATTGCTCCAATGTCAAAGATTCTGAACGCAATCGGCGGTCACGGCCGCGAGATTACTCTGTCTCTGGAGCTGTTCAATCGCGACTATTGGAAGCAGGATGCTCTGGAAGTCGCGAAGACCGGGCTGAGCAAAATGAAGGCCGCTGTCGCGGCAGCCATTGCATAGAGACGTTCGCGAAAAGAGTCGCTGTTACCAGGCTTAGCCAATGTCAGCGGGAAAGAATCCTCGAAAGGCTTCTTCGGCCGGGCCTTCAAGAAACACGCTGTTGAATTGGTCCCAGATCACAACCAGATTTCCTCCGCGCATTTCGATTTGAATGGGGACGGAATCCGCGAGAAGCCGACTGGCTACGCCGGCGACCGCAACAGCGCAGGCGCCGGACCCGCAGGCCATGGTTTCGCAGGAGCCTCGTTCCCAGACGCGAACTTTCGCTCTGGGAGATGGTTCTGATTCGCCATTTTGAATCTCCACGAACTCGACATTCGTGCGGTTGGGAAACAGAGGGTGGCATTCAATGGCTGGCCCCAGCGTCGAGAAATCCAACGTGTGGAGGGATCGAACGAAAAGAATTGTGTGAGGGTTCCCCATGGAGACAAACACAGGAGGATGGCGAAGTTCCGGCAGCAGGAGATTGCTAAGATCAACGTTGCGCACAAACATGGCTCTTTCTGTGGCCGACGACGTCTGTACATGGGGCGGCCCCACTTCAATCCGGATTCGAGCAACTCGCCGCTGTCCATCGGAATCCAGAATTCTGACCGGAATGAAGCGATCGGACATCGCGATGCGAAATTCCGTACCGGCAAGTCCGGACTGATGCAACCACATCGCCATGCAGCGGAGTGCGTTCCCGCAGAGTGATCCTTCGGACCCATCTGCGTTGAACATTCGCATGCGAGCCACCGCGTTGCTGCTGTCAGACGGGATCATCAGCACCAGGCCATCCCCGCCCACGCCACGATTCCGATCGCTGATATTGACCGCAAGGGCGGAAGGATCTTTGGGAACTGGATTGCTGAAGCAGTCCAGAAACACATAATCATTGCCACAGCCGTGCATCTTGATAAATGGAATCAAGGCTCAAGTTCCTTGTCGTCTGAATCTGGCTGACCAGACAGCATCGTAACATGAATTTGCTGAGGAATCGTTGGTGGAAGAATTCATCGGAAAGAACGTCGTGATTGATGTGGAGTCGCCGTATGTTTATGTCGGGCGTTTGCATGAGCTTCGCGACAAAACATTGATCCTGCGCGGGGCGGATGTGCATGATCTGCGTGACTCGACAACCACACGTGAAGTTTATGTCAGAGATGCACGCGTCCACGGGATTCAGCCGAATCGAAAGACCGTATATGTGCGGCTGGAGAAAGTGGTCAGCATTGCGTTGCTGGATGACGTGATTCCGTGACTTGGCTACTTCCTGATGGAAGCGGCGCGTTTCAGGAACTTCAGAGTCGTCGCGAGAATCAGCATCTCACCAAGTCGAGGAAAGATATCCCGGAAGAGGAACACAGGACGCATCGCCGGGAAGTTCAGCATAATCTCGGGCGGAGCTTTTCGAATCGCGCGTTCAATCGCGGCAGCCACCGCTTCGGCCGTAGTCCCTCCCAGTAACGAAGGCGCTTTCTTGCCGGTCGCTTTCACCATTTCGTCGTAGATTCCGCCATGAGTCGCAAAGCCGGGGCAAATGACCGTAGACAGAATCCCAGCTGGAGAAAGCTCCCCGCGAAGTGACTGAGTGAAGGCAATTAATCCGGCCTTCGTTGCACCATAGACCGCGCCATAAGCCGGGCCGTGCTTCCCGGCAATGGAGGAGATGTTAATAATGCGACCGAATCCGTTTTGACGCATCACCGGTACGACAAATCGCGTCAGCAGAATGGCACCGGTAAGATTCGTTTCGATCGTCTGCAGAATAGTCTCGACCGGGAGTTCATCCAGGGGCGCAAAGCACTCAATGCCGGCGTTATTGATCAACACATCAATCCGACCAAAGCGATCAACGCCAGCCTTCACCAGCGACTCGAGAGCTCGTGGATCAGACACATCGGTCGGCACCGCGAGGCTTTCCACTCCTTCAGTTCGCAGTTCTGCTTCAAGTTCGCTGAGCTTGTCTTTTGAACGAGCAGCCAGAATGAACCGATGCTTCTGCTTCGCCAGTAATCGACACGTGATCCTTCCGATCCCGGCCGATGCGCCTGTAATCAGGATCGTCAGTGGATAGGGTGGAGAACTGCTTTGAGACATTGGATCGCCGACAATGACAGCCTGAGGCATAAAGAAAACCGCTGGCGAACAGCCAGCGGTTTCCGGGAAATACAGATCAGAACCGAGATTGGCTACACGACATCGCTGTCTGTAGGAAACCAGCAAGCACCGCCGCGACCTTACCTACAGGCAAAGTCGTCAAGAGATGGAACGCGACAGGCACGACAGACGGTGCAGCAAACTCAGGTGCACAGAAAATGGAAACCGACCAGCCAGTAATTCTTCACCAGCCTTCGTTAGCTAAGCAGGCTGGCAAATCACTTTTGAAGTCAGCCCACTAGGCAGACGCATTCGCAGGAATGTTCCACCACTCCTGATTCGAGCAGGCCTGAGCCAGCTGCTCTATCAACAGCGAATCCTCTCGCTCCGCGAAATTCTGTGGTGGAGCCGGCACTAATTCCGGAACGACAGCGGCAAAAATCGGGGCAGGCTGCACTGCATCAGCATCGGCATAATTTTCGTTTTGTTCTGGCTGACTGGCCATGACCTCAGACGCATTACCAGCGAGCGTACCTGCCTCGGGCGACAGTTCCGATGTCAGAACTGCCAGCATCTCCGTGTCGGTTTGTGAAGGGGCCAGTGGATTGGTCGCCGTGACATTAAAGTCGACAGGTCTGCTCCAGCCCAGGAAAGTTCCATCCGCTTTCACGGCTCGCACCCAGACTCGATAATTCCCCGGGGCGAGTGCTGTCGTGGTTGTATATGAGGTCGCCTTGATACCTGTCGGGTTGAGGTGGTTGATGTTGACGCCGATCCAGGCAATCTGCACCTGGTAACTATCGGCTTCCGCAATCGAAGCCCAGGTGATTGTTGCTTGACGCGTTTGAGAAACTGTCACTTGCTGGACAACGCTGGCTCCTCCAGTCGCCGTAAACGCGAACAAGTTGCTCCACTCTGTAAGCTGCCCCGTCGTACTGACGGCTCTGACTCGAACGGTATAATTGCCACTCAGCAGGTCAGCCTGAAATTTGTAGGAATTGACCGAGGACGTCGTGCGCAAGTAAGTCGAGGTGCTTGCTGAACGTTCCACCCAGATGTCATAGCGAGCCGCCTTGTCGATGGCCGTCCACTGCAATGTTGGCCGAAGATCCGTGATTGTGCCGGCACTGTTGGGGTCTGCGTTATCAATTCCAATCGGGCCCGTAATGACAGGCTTCTGGATAGTCGTGAAGCTGACCAGCGGGCTCCACGCGCCATCGACTCGAGGAGAAATCACCGTTGAACTTGTGACCGTTCCCGGAGTCACACTGGAAACAATACTCACGGTGACCGGAGACCCGCCAATCGCGCCTGGATTGATGGAGTTTCCTGTCAAAGGAAGTTGTAGCAAAAAGATCGTGTTTGGTGCTTCGCCCTGGGCGAAAACTCGAGCATTCTCGAAACCATTCAGAACTCTAACAGCAGCCTGAATTTCATTAGCCGTCGCATTGAAGTTCAACGCGGCCGTCTGGACCCTCACAGGATTGTTTCCTGAGGGAGTCAGTGTAATGATGAATGTCCCGCTGGCCGGGCTTCCGGAAGGTGTGATCGTGGTGACCTGATGCAGTCTTCTCGCACGGACGCGGAATTCAAATTGCTGAACAGGGATTGGAAGCTTTGTCGATGACACGACGATCGTGCCGGGATTAACGCTCGAGATGACAGACGTCCTTACGCTGTCGAAGTCGGCTGGAATCTGAATTCGGTAGCTGAAAGCCGCCGCTGTGGTATCCGCAATCACGTCAAAACTCTGCAGACCGATGGCATGAATGGCGGCCTTTACTTGCGCGGCCGTCGCATTGAAGGCCAATGGAGCTGTCTGCTTTCTGACGACTCTCTCTCCAAAGACTTCGAAGACAAGACTATAGGTGCCAGAAGTCGGTGTCCCCTGAACGGTGATGACAGGCGCCGACCTTGAGATTTCGTGCGGAATTCGAAACGAAGTCCCTACCACATATTCTGCGTTATAGACCGGGAGCATTGCATCTTTTTGCAACGTTATGCCGGTAAGAGTTCTCTTTGGCCCGGCAATTCCGTTCGAAAGTTTTTGCCAGCTTCCCCCGGTCGTGTAGACACCACTCCCGACCGCACCGTTCAGACGGAAGACGTCTGGACTGATGACCGTGATCGCGAAGTCGCCATTCGCACCGGCCAGACCCCTGACGCCAAAAACACGAACGCTTTCGCCATTCCTGAGCCCGTGACCGACCGAATTGATTCGGATATCAGAACCATAAACCTCCACTTGATAGTGTGTTGCACTTGAGACCGGAGCCCACTGCAGGAGTGGCTGAGTCTCGAAAGTTGGTGCCATGGGACGCAGCACATTGACGACCGGCGTCATCTCAAAATCACGAGCTGTTGACCAGCCGGAGACGCGTCCTCCATCATCCGTACTACGGACGAACACGCGATACTTTCCGAGTTCCAGTTTGCTCTGAAGAGCCGTGATCCGTACGAGTTGACCGTTCTGAGTAAACACCCCGGTTCCGGCCACGCCGGTCAGCCGAAGAACATTCTCAGAAACGACCGTAACGGTAAAAGTACCGTTTGCCGCAGTGTTTCCGCCAACACCAGCGACGCGTACCTTTTCTCCTGTTTTCAGGCGATGGTTCGTCACAGTGAGGTCGATGGCTCTTGGTGTGGTGAGCCCGGGAATCAGTCGAGATGTCACACCTGCCGCCGGGGCATTTCCTACAAGTGGAACCCAGCTTCCGCCTGATGTGTAGGTGCCTGTAGTCACCGCATTGTCCAGTCGGAAGACGTTGTCTGAAATCACGGTGACGGTGAAGTCGCCGTTCGCACCCGTGTTCCCCAGAACTCCGGAGACTCGGACCCTGCTGCCAGTCACCAGTCCATGCTTGTCAGAAGTAATGTCAATGAAGGTTCTGTTCACGGCATCGGTCACTGTCTGTGGTCTTGCACCAAAGACGTCCACGGCGCCATTTAGATAGAGTGATCGCACCTCTTGAAGAATTGGTTTCCCTGCGCCGTCGAGAATTCGGTTTCCCCGCGCATCAAGCAAGGGGACCTGGTTCTGCACGGTGTACTGCGTGCTCGTCAGTTCTGTTTGATTGCTGACAAACACGTCAAAGGATCTTGCGCCATCGGGACTGGTCCATGTAATCGCCCAGTCGTCTCTTTCAATTCTGTTCGGCGCTGCAGGGTTCGCAGGGTTGACTGGACCCGTTGTAACCGGGCTTGACTGCAGCAAGACGTCTTTCGGAGTTCCCCAGGCCGACTTGACACCGCCAACAGTTGCTCGGACCCAAAGACGATTAGCGCCCAGACGCAGCGCGTCACCGCCAGCCAAAGTCGTCGTTGCTCCGGGGATGCCTTCCTTGAAGACAATTCGCTCCCGGGTTTCTGAATCAGCAATCCACAGGTCGTAGCTGGTGGCTCCTGCTGTGGGCTGCCATGTAATGACAGGCTGCGCTGTCGCGATGGTCCCTGTGGGAGTCAGAATCGTGGGACCTGTTCCCGCGAGCAGTACACGAGTTTCCAAGGATTCAATCATCGCCGGGCCGTGGTTAACAGAGGCCTGACGGCGGGAACGTCGATTTCCAGAGACTGCTTCAAAGTTCATATCTGTTCCGCCATAACTACAGCAAGGAAAGAATCTCCGGCTCCTCAGGAGAACCGGATTGCCTGGCGCGGGAACCACGCAGCATCTGCCTGAAGTGCAGGACGGCTGCGCGGAATGCTGCTGATGTATCGTCCTGATGAATAACGCTTTTCCGTGGGAGAGTCGTTACGATCCTACGAATGCCCGAAACGCTGATCAAACTTGTCGTTCATCCCGAACAACCGTGATACAGTCGTCAATCGTTCCGGTCTGCCGAGCTTTACCGATGAGAACAACCTGATTGCATCACAGCGCAGAAAATCAGGCAGTTCCTGCCGCCATTGGTATCAAGACGCCGGCAGTCCGGGCTTCTAACAGTTCCGGATCGTTTCGTTCACCGCCGAACTCCCTGCGACCCACATATTCGCTCGAATCCGTCTGATCAGCAGATATCACGCAGAGTCTTTATTTTCCTGACCGCTCCCTGAGTTTCGAATCCAGTCGCGATCGGCCTCTTCGATAACCCCCCCCGGCGATTCCTCGCGATTTTGCTCCGAAGAGTCGTTCGTCTGAAAAAGCCGAGTCCTCGAGGTTTGCATGTCGTTTCCTTTCCCGATCAACAGCACCGGTTCGTCCTCGCGGCGATCCGGCAGTCCGGAGATTCATCTTTCGGCCTGTTTCGATACCGGTATACCATTGCCGGCTAAGCTGCTGGATCTGGCACGTATGGATCTGATTTTTATCACGGACAGACCGCTGCGGTTCGGGACTGCTCTTCAGGTATCGATTTACAGCGATTTCATCACTGCTGTGACTCAGAACCGTGCTGTGGTCCATTGGTGTCGACCGCATCCACTGGGTTGGCAAATCGGCGCGTTTCTGGGGCAACCGCTGCCTGATCGCCTGACGGAGAACCACTGGAACGATCTCCGCGGGACGCTGCGTTACGAATGCAACTGGAAAGCCTGGGTTCTGTGGGACGAAGGTGGCGAACTTGAAACCGTCAAGATTCTTGACTACTCAATCGGTGGTCTGAGAATTACCGCTTCAAAACAGTTGGCGATCAATCAGGGACTGTCACTGTTTGGTTCGTCGGGGTCGCGCGATCGCGCAGTTCTCAACGGACAGGTTCAATGGTGCCGCAACGTGGAACAGACCTATCAGGCCGGAGTCATGGTGTTCGGTCAACGCGGACGTGAATTGCCAAAGATGTTCGGCAACCTGGAAGCCGTTCACGTTGATGGAACAAGACCCGATCATCAACAAGCCGTTGAGTCTCCGGAAACCCTGCGTTTTGAACAAGTTCTGGAAGAGCGTTTCCTGACCGACACAAAATCCTCAACCAAACGCAGCATGCGTTTTGATGAGAACTACGACGCCCCGCAGCAGTAGAAGCTTGCGGACGAATCCGACGTTTCTAGAAGACTCCGGCAATCGTCTGGCCATGATCCAGAACCGGCAGCGGACGACCAAACTGATCGGGCAGCCTGAGATCGGGTGAGATTCCCAGTGCTTCGTAGATCGTGGCCGCAACATCGGCTGGTCCCCATGGCTGAGTAATGGGCCAGGCCGCCTGATCATCAGAGGCTCCGATCACTTCTCCCGCTTTTGTTCCTCCGCCCGCGAAGAAGATCGAACCGCACATTCCCCAGTGATCACGTCCTCCCAACGAATTGATCTTGGGTGTGCGGCCAAATTCCGTCAGGAACACGACCAAAGTCCGTTCCAGCATTCCTCGAGCTTTCAGATCTCGAATCAGTGCCGCACAGGCTCGGTCAGTCCCTGCCAGATGATAACCGCGGCCACACATCTCGGAGATATGCGGAAAATTCTGTCCCGGCGCATTATGGTTGTCCCACAAATTGCCGTAGTCAGGATCATAGCCGTAGTCCACCATGACAAAGCGAGCACCAGACTCCACCAGTCGCCGTGCCTGCAAACAGCGTTGACCAATCTTCGTCTGTCCGTAGTCGGCGATGACTTCCGGCTTCTCCAGAGATAAATCAAAAGCCGATCGGACCGAGGGCGACGTCAACAGGTTCGCTGCACCCTCATACTGTTTGCGCTGCGCAACGGACTGGGCGGTTTCGTCCGTCTGACGCCGCACCAGATCAAGTTGCTCTCGCAGGGACAGTCGAGACGTCATGCGCCCTGAAGACAAACCTTCCAGTGGCTGCAGATCTTTAGGCAGCAGATCCTCATGAGCTTCCGGGCTGGGGTTCAGTTGTTTCTCGCCAACCGTGAAATCGGGTTGCTCGGGAATGCCGCCAACGCAAAACGGAGCGTAGCCGTTCCCCAGCCAGCCGCCGACAAACAAGTTGTATGGCGGCGGTCCGGGACGAGTCACCCCGGGGATCGCAATATATCCGGGCAGTCCGTTGCGAGGACCATGAAGATAAGACACCACCGATCCCAGGTTCGGTTCGGAGAACAACTGAGCCATCGTCACTTTGCGGCCTGACAGCGTGTACGCCTGACTCAGTAAATGATCGTTGCTGTCATGTGAGAAACTGCGGACCAGACAGAGATCATGGGCGATCCGTGCGAGCTGCGGCATGGGCTCGCCAAAATGAACTCCCGGAAGTGACGTGGAAATTGTGCCCAGCGTACCTCGAATTTCCTCCGGAGCATGAGGCTTCGGATCGAACGAGTCGATGTGTGTTACACCCCCGCCCATCCACAGAAAAATCACGGAGTCCGCTCGTGACGTTCCAGACGCAACATCCAGTGAACTTTCCTTTGCCGCGACCCAGTCCGCCGGGACAAGCGTTGCGCCGACAGTGAGCGATCCGACTCGCAGGACATCGCGGCGAGCCAGCAAGGATGCACAGGGCAAGAAGTTTTGGTCCGGGAAGTTTCGTGCCATCAAAACCCTCGCTGCATCGACGAATCCGGGGCGCGGCCGGGCAAAAACAAGGAGGCCCGTGTCTGTCTGAAGCTCGAAGTCTACTCTGCTCGCATTCGCACTCGCAACAGTGAACGATGCTGCAAAGCGGACATGGGTGCAGTCGCGGATTTCGGTGGAATGGCTTATGCGGCATTCCAGTAGGTTTTCCAGAGATCGCTGTACATGATGGAGCAAAGCCCCGCCATTCGGTTGACACGGCGGAC
>JBIIIF010000358.1:0-5846 GCA_044235005.1 Planctomycetaceae bacterium
CCTCGACCAGATGACAGGTGTGGAAAATTCGGAACCAAACAACACGTTCCTGCATTCTAATTGCATCTGACGCGAATTGCACGGAACATTCGACAGACCGATAATTGACATGGTTTCCGAATCATGATGTCCGTCGTGTTTTTGTGCCAGACTGCTTCAATCTCGGGCACGATTCTCCCAGCCAAAACAGAACGAGCTATACCGCTCGCGGTTGAGGATGGCACTTTCAATGTCGCCTTTCGCTCCGCGAAAGGACGCTCCTTCCGCGGAGCGAAAGGCGACAATGGCTACCGCGAGCGGTATATGTTCTGATCGGCGTTGTCACCTCATACGGCCGCCTCACACGCGATCGGAGCCGGCTTTTCCACACAGTGCTCGTCAACGGGATAATTGTTGAACTGTACTGTGTAGTGTTGCTGGAACCAGTCCTTGATTCCCGGCAACGCACCAGGATCATATTCCGGCAGGACAAAATGGGTATCGCCGAAAAGTGACTCGCGGATATCGCCATCTTCGGCGGCGATCCGACCGCCCATAATGACCCAGCGAGGACGCTCAAACATACGGCGTCGATCATTGTCGGGGGCGTAGATTGTGATGTCCGCATCGGCTCCGGGGCCGAGATGCCCCTTGTCTTTCAGTCCCAGAATTCGGGCGGGGGCTGCTCGAGTAATGATGGCAATATCATTCAGCGTCAACTCCCGATCAATGTCCGCCAGAATCGTACGATCTCGCAGTCGATGCGGCATGCGAGCCATCGTGTCGCGTCGCAGTTCCCGATCCATCAACAATGCGATGATCTCCGGATAACGATAGAATGCGCCGCCGTTCGGATGGTCGCTGGTCATCGCACATCGCCAGGGATCCATCAGCAGATACCACTCCAGAGCAATCGCCCACTGTACAGCATGAATCAGACTTTTCTCCGGACGATACTCAATGGGAATCACGCCACAACTGCTTTCCTGCTCGCAATCACCAGCAAACCACTTCCCGCCCGTGAGTCTATGCAGATGATGACTGAACGGAGCGTCCCCGGTCATGGACAGCGTTTTTCCGGGATTCACATGGCCCACATCGACGGTCACATTCTGATGCGTCAGTACATAGTTGATCAGCCTCTCGGTGGCCGAACAGAAGCTTTGCGGGTCATTGGGATCTCCCGCATAGCTGTGAAACTGCACGTGAGCGATATGTCCTCGTCGGCCTTCCAGCGACTGCATCGTGTGCAGAGTCGTTTCCCAGTTGCCAGGAATTCCAAGGTTGTTGCAGTGAATATGAACAGAGTGAGGCAATTTCAGGCGATCGGCCGATGCCGCCAGTTCTCGCACGATCGCCCGAGGCGTCACGTTGAAATGGGAAACAGGCTCATCCAACTGCTGCATCGACATGCGACTGATCTGCTTCCAGCTTTCCACACCGCCCGGGTTCACAATCTTGATCGTGTACCCTTTCACGGAGTTGAGCATCCAGGCACAGTACGCGTCGAGTTGTTCCGCATTTCCTTCTCGAATGCGATCCATGACGTAATGATTGTTTCCGAACAGCACATAGAAGCCTTTATTGAGCTGCGGTGTGTCAGCAAACTCCTCGTGCGCATGCCTTGCCAGCAATCCGGGAATGGCGGCGTCGAAGGCCGTGGTGTATCCCATTTGACTGTAGAGATACCCTGTTGCAAACGTACTCGGAACGGGGCCAATCGTCCCGGATCGGGTGATTTTCGAGCTCCGCATGACTCGCTCGTGCCGCTTCATCTCCGGAGTCAGTTTGCGTCCAGTATTGACCTTCGGCCCTGCAATGTGACTATGCATATCGATGCCGCCCGGCATGACGATATAGCCCGCAGCATCCAGCACCCGGTCTGCTCGAATCGCCGAGTCCATGGGAGGATCCACGATTCGACCGTTCGAAATCCACAGATCACGAACTTCACCATCAACCCCGTTCGACGGATCAAAAACGCGGCCGCCTGAGATAAGAAAGAGTGACAAGCAGAACGCTCCGTGAGGCTTAAGGAAGGGTGCGATTGCATGCGCCGATAGAAATGGCCACGAGGATCAAGAGTCTCCTTGCGTTCGGGACCGCCAGATAAGTCCCAGTCACACGAAGCTCTGTCTGCAGAGACGTTCCGGAGAACGAATGCCGGGAATTCCGCGCACTGTCCGTGTGATCAGGAAAATCTTCGGTGTCTTTATTTCGCTTGCGGCAAGGATACGAATTCGGCCGACTTCAAATGCCCGGCCCGTGATGCGCCGGCGATAACGAGCATCCGGTCAAGATCGCCAATCAGGCGATGATGAATGCGAGATGTGGGCAGCCTTGCAGACTCAGACCAGCTCTCTGACTCCGCATTAAGCCGATAAACCTTCCCGTCCATTCCCGCCAGAACAAGACTGCCACCAACAACCGCGGCGGCTATTCCATTGCCGTTGGCCGGCATCCCGGGAACATCAGGACCTGTACTCCATTGCTTAGCGATCGGATCGAAGACATGGATCTTCGAGGAGATCTCTCCATCGGGAGTCAACCCGCCGATCAGCCAGATTCGATTCTGAAATTCGATCACATCCAGTGCTCTTACAGGCGTCGGCTGAGTGACAGCCGTCCAGCCCGCCGCTTCATTCCTCAGATCCAGGACCAATCCATGATCCAGCCATGTCCCTTCTTCGCCTCCATTCAGTGACCATCCGCCAAATACATAGATGTGTTGACCATGTACCGCAGCGCGGTGAGAAGACCGCGGTTCCGGAAGATCAGGGACTCGCCGCCATGTCTTCGTGTCCGGATGAAAGGCAGCAACATCCGACAGAGAATGCAGGTCGTGAGCCTGCCCGGGCTCGTTCACCGCGTGCATGCCTCCGATGCGGAACAGTTCCGTTTCTGTGGCAACCAGTGCCAGTCCCTGAGCCGGTCGTTCCATCGGCAGCGATTCCCATTTGCCTCCACTGGCGACTGAAATCCGAAAGAACCCCTTTGATGTTGTCTCGTGCGAATACACATGAGTCTTCCCGGTATGCCCGCTGTAGACGTAAACATGGTCGCCGAGTTTCGCCGCGCCAAAGCTGGCGATGCCCTGCGGGAGTTCCGGAAGAACAACGTCCGTCTGCTGGGCGAGCAATCCTGGACCAGCCACAGCAAGCAGCACGATGGATGTCATGGTTCGAAGTGCCTTCCACAGCCGATGGTTCATGGTCGTTCCTTGTTTGGGGGATGGTTACGTGGCACTGTCGGTGCGTGCGAATCTTACGAATCGATAGGGATCGAAGGCGGTCGGCAGGTCCAGTAACTGCTGTTGGATTTGACATGACTCGGCCCAGGTGATCAGCAGTTCGTATTGAGAAGCGTGGCTCAGTCCGCCCAGCCAGATCGAATCCCCAACGGCAGGCATCATGCAGACAACGTTGGCCACATCGCATGGACCGAGACAGCCGCTGATCGTGAGCTGAATCGTGTTGTTGAGTTTCAATTCCTTCCAGCGGGCCTTCACCTGACCTTTTGGCCAGGCGGGAAATCCACGATCCGTCCGTCCACAACAGCAGCCTTCGCAGAAGATGAGTTGACCAAGAACCGTATCTCGACGAGTCACCACAGGCTGGCCGCCTGCAATCGCCTGCTGCAGTTTGACAGTCTGCGCGTTGCACGACGAGGTGTCGATGGCGGGATAGTTTGTTATGGTGACGACTGTCATGGGGGAGTTTCTTCTTAAGTCTGAAATCCAATACTCGTCACCTTGCCGTCTCGCTCGCCGACAACAAGTCGCTGATCATCCGACGACCAGGCCAGACGAGTGATCATCGAATCGAATCCGCGGAAGAAGTAGGGATCGCCGGAACGGAGCGGCGTCCAAAGCATGACGATTCCGTCCGCATCGGCCGACGCGATGTCATCGCCTTTGGACTGGAACGTCAGTTGAGTCAGTCGCGTCGCGTGGGCCTCCAGCATGCGTGGCTCACGGCCTTCGGGACCGGCTCCGGAACAGTCCCAGAGAATGATCGAATCACTTCCGCCCGTCGCCAGATAATCACCCGATCGATGCCAGGACATCTCGAGCACCTTGGTCGCAAACCCCGTCATCTGAGAATCTTTGCCGGTCTTCACGTACCAGATATGAACCGACGAATCCTGTTCCCCGGTGACCAGATACTTCGCCGTGGGACTCCACGCAAGAACCAGACTCGATCCCTTCCATTCATACTGTCGAACACCTTTCCCCGGAATATGCAACGTCACTCCGAAGTACGCCGCCACCGCAATCGCGCTGCCATCGGGGTTCCATGCAATGTCGGCAATGGTGCTGGCGTGGTCAGAAGATTCGTAGGCCAGTTTTCCCTCCGCCGTAAACAGTCGCAGTGACTTTCCGGCGGCGGAAGCGAGACGCTGGCCGTTCGATTTCCAGGCAACGCGAGTTCCCCAGGAGGCTCCGGATTCCAACTGCATCAGCAGTGAACCGTTCGCCGCATTCCAGTGCCGGATGAACCCGTCATGGCCGATCGTTGAGAATTCCGTGGTCCCCGGTCGCCACGACAACGACGTTCCTCCGCCTTTGTGTTCGCCGATGTGAACCGCTATCTGATCTGCGTGATGGCAAACCCAGACCTGTCCTTCCACCGTGATGATGGCGACGAACTGACCGTCTGACGACCATGCCAGGTCCTGGACATAGTCTTCGACGTCAATCTGCCAGTGTTCAATCACCTGGCGGCCACCACGCTGTGCGGATCTTATGCCAGGCATGCTTCGAACTCCGCGTTCAGAGATTCCCGATCAAGATTGCGGCCGATAAAGATGAGCGAACTGCGACGCGTCTGATCACCCCACGGCCGATCCGGGCGTCCGTCAAACAGCATGTGGACTCCCTGACAGACATAACGAGTATCCATGTCCTTGAAGTTCAGAATGCCTTTCATGCGGAAGATGTCCGGCCCCTGTTCGGCGAGCAGTCTTCCGAGCCACTTCTGGAACTTCTTGAGGTCAAGCTCTTTGAACGAAGTAATTCCCACGGAAGAAACCTCTTCGTCGTGCTTGTGGTCCGGCTTGTACTCGCGTGTGACCAGCGGAACCATCATGTTCCCCGCCGCATCCTGAAGCGACGCCTCGAACTCATCCGGATGATGTTCCGTAAACAGAACCCACCCACCGGCAGAAGGGATCGTGACTCGAAACTTCTTCGGAGCATCCTCCAGCGGCAACTGGATCAGTTCAATGTTCGATATGATCGCATCGCCCGCCGCCAGTTCTGTTTCGTTGGCCGAGTATCGCAAGACAGCCGCTTCGACCGTGTCGCGCATAGCCTGCTCGGTGTTCGCCTTACCGAGAACGAGGCAGACGTTCATCGCCGGATCGGGGCCGGGATTCATTTCAAAGAAATACTCACCCGCCGCCAGATCGTACAGGCCACTCCATTCGAACGGATATTCCGGTTCGAGGAACTTGGGATCAGTCTCGAGGGCTCGATCAAGATCGAACCCGCCAAGGTTCAGAATTTTGTCCATCTCCACGGCGGCATCCCGAGTTCGATGGATCCTCGCAGCGGAGTTCATGCTGTGAATACGCGATTCCAGTGCGTCCAGATTGGCGGACGTGACGAGGTCAACTTTGTTGAGCAGGATGACATCGGCGAATGCGATCTGCTCTTTCACTTCGTCCGAATCATCAATGTGCTGGAGCACGTGCTTCGCGTCGACGAGCGTGACGACTCCGTCGAGGCTTAATTGAGTCTGAATCTCATCGTCCATAAAGAATGTCTGAGCAACCGGCCCCGGATCGGCCATGCCGGTGGTTTCGATCATGATGTGGTCGAACTTATCGCGACGCTTCATCAGATTGCCCAGAATTCGAATCAGATC
>JBIIIF010000119.1:0-19657 GCA_044235005.1 Planctomycetaceae bacterium
CCGGGTTGCCCAACTATTACGACGATCAGCGATTTGGTTCGCTGGGTGTGTCCGGGGAATGGATCGCTCGTGCCTGGTGTCTGGGAAACTGGGAGCGAGCACTCTGGTTGGCCCTGGCGGATCCTCATGTCAACGACCCGTCATCAGAGAAGCAGCAGAAAGCTCTGCTGCGCGAACTGTGGGGCCAATGGCCCGAATGCCAGCAGAGACTGGATCGTTCCTCGCGTCGCAGCATCGTGACGTATATGTCTGATAAGGTGAAGGTCGGCAAGGATCCGGACTACCGTGGCGCGCTGGCCCGAATCAGTGTGGACTTGCGAGGTCTTTATTTGTCGGCGTTTCAGTCGGCGCTGTGGAATCGGTTGCTGACTCGTTTTCAGGAAGCCGTTTGTGATCCCGGTTCACTGCAGAAATTCGATTTACTCAGCGGTCGTTGTGTCTTTCCAATGAATCCTGGCAGCCACCAGATCGAGACATTGCTGCACACCGAACTTCCTTTGCCCTGTGCGCGAATTGAGCGTCCGGAGGGGCTGATCGGCGATCTGCTCGATGATGTGCTGAAAGAGGAGCAGATCGAACTGCGAGAGATTCGCGTAAAGTATCCTCGCGACAGCTTTTTCTCCAAAGGCCTGCGCCGCGCCATTATTCGTCCGGCCGGACTTCTATGCCACACTTCTGAGGATGACCTGCATCCGCAGCGGAGCAAGCTCACTCTGGCCTTTGAATTGCCTCGAGGCAGCTATGCCACGATTCTCGTGAAACGACTTACTGAAGCAGGCTGAGTGCCCTGCTCAGAGATCGAGTCACAAACAAGTGTTTTTCCGCTTGCCTGCCTGCACTGTCGCGAAAAGTACACACATGACCCGCGTACTAAACAGGATTTCAGGGCGAGTCAGTCCTGAGCGGGTACGGAGTGTCCCGGACGGATGGCAACATCATAGAGGCCGCCACCAAGCACCGCACCAACAATCGGGGCAATGATGTAAACCGTGAGCCAGCCGAGATCCCTGAAGCCCGGCAACGCAATCGAGCCCCAGCCCGCAATACATGCAAACAGTCGCGGACCAAAATCTCGAGCCGGATTAAAGCACGCCTGAGTTAATGGCGCGATGACAGAGATCAGTACACTCACCGTCAGTCCAATAAAGATCGGCGCGTTTCCACTGAGCGGTGCTCCTGTGTTTCGTGTGTCTGTCACAGCGAACACAACAAAGGCCAAAATCATCGTTCCCAGGACTTCGGCCACGAAAGCTCGCCCCTGCGACATCTTTGCCTTGAGAGCGGCATGGTCGATCGGCGAATAAGGTCCGTCGCCATCTCCCAATGATCCCGGTGCCGGATAATATTCCCCGTAACACATTGCCGTCATCTCACTGCCCGGCTTTCCGCGAGTGACACCTTTGGCAGCTTCCTTTGCTGCGATATGAGGCTCAAACAGAATGAACAGACAGGCGGCTGCCACCATGGCTCCTGCAATTTGCGCGAAGATGTATGGCAGAACGCGAGATTTTGGAAATCCACGCCAGACCATACTGGCTATCGTCATCGCCGGATTGATATGAGCGCCACTGATCGAGCCAACCGCATAGATCGCCAGCATAATGGCGATACCCCAAACGATCGCGACCTGCCACAGGCCACTCTGAGCCCCGGTAATCACAGCAGCATGAACCGCACCACAACCGAAGAAGATCAGGATAAACGTGCCGAGAAACTCGGCTACAACCGCGCGTTGAATTGTCGGGGGAGACATGAATTCTGACCTCGCTGTGACTGTTGTAAAACTCCACAATGCGTGGAAGTCTAGCCTTGAGCGAGTCAGTTAGAAAATGATACGCAGCGAAGAGTCTACTGCGGACTCACCAACGCCTTGTCGAAATAGTTGACACCCATTCCAGCGTCGATGACAAGCCCTTGAGCATTGATTCCGGACGATCGAGGACTCAGCAGGAACGCGACGGTCGAAGCGACTTCTTCCGTCAGAACCGCCTGCTTGCGTAACGTGGCTTTTTCGGCGAACAAATAACTGTCGACGTATCCCGGGATGCCGGCTGAGGCTGATGTTTTCAACAGCCCCGGACAAACCGCATTGAAGCGGACTCGCGAAAACTGCGAAAACGACTTAGCCAAAAAGCACAAGGATGAATCGAGAGCGGCTTTCACCGGAGCCATGTAGCCGTAGTTTTCCGCCGCCATGCGCGTTGTCGAGATGGAGATCGTAACGACACTGCCCGTTTCGGGATCCAGGGTCTCTCGAAACGCTTCCGACAGCGCGATCAGAGAGTAGCACGAGATATTAATCGCCTGCAAAAACGCAGGCCGTGGAGTCTGATGGAATGGCAGCCAGCCGGCCGAATAATCCGCAAACGCGACGGAATGGACGATCCCGTGCAACACGGATGTCGTCGTCGCCACCGCTGCCTTCAGCGCATCAATCTGATCCTGATGCTCAACGTCGCAAACGAAAACCGAGGAGTCCGGAAACAACTTCCGCACCGACTCCGCCCGGGCTTCACTGCGAACAGAAAAGATCAGCTTCGCGCCGTTTTCCTGAAGCACTTTCGCTGTATGCCACGCCACGCTTTTGCGATTGGCCACGCCAACGATCAAAATCGTTTTTCCGGAGAGTTGCAGGAAATCCATGATCGACGCTCAGGTTCTCGGTACAGATTGAAGGGAGAATTAAAAAACGTCGTCCCGTTACAGGATCGCGGAGCCCTTCACTTCGATCCCCTTCAGCTTCATCTTCAACTCTTCCACGTTCGGAGAGATTTCGAATGCGGCTTCGCGACTGACGAATTCTCTCGTCACGAAGTCATACAAGCTGTCGTTAAACAACTGCATGCCTTCTGACTTGCCGATACGGATTGCCGCGAACAGCTTTTCGTCCATCTCCTCCATCACCAGTTTACGCACGGTGGGATTGAAGCTCATGATTTCCACAATCGGCACTCGAGGCGGCTTGTCGACGATGGTCTTCAGCAGCTTCTGTCCGACGATACACTTCATGTTCATCGACATACTGGCGCGAATCGCTTTGTGCATGTCGAATGGGAACAAGTCCAGAATACGAGCAATCGTACCTGGTGCACCAGGAGCGTGAATTGTTCCGAATACAAGGTGACCGGTTTCGGCCGCGTGAATCGCCGTTTCGAAAGTTTCACGGTCTCGCATTTCTCCCACCAGCATGATGTCCGGGTCTTCTCGCACCGCATGCTTCATCGCGACGTGGAAGTCGATCACATCCTGCCCGATCTCGCGTTGATTGATCAGGCACTTATCGGATGTATAAATAAATTCGATCGGGTCTTCGATCGTCAGAATGTGCTTGTTCATGTTGCGGTTGATCCAGTCCAGCATCGACGCGATCGTCGTACTTTTTCCGGAACCCGTCACTCCTGCCAGCAGCACCATCCCCTGGTCATACTTGCAGTGATCCACCATGTTGGGAGGAAGATACAGACCTTCGAATGGAGGAATGGATCGTTCAATCTTTCGAGCCACCATCCCCACCTTGCCCAACTGAGTGAACAAGTTCACGCGGAATCGCCAGGGCTCGCCATCACATTGCAGCACTTTCGAATAGTCGGCCCCGCCATTCTTGTGGAAGATGTCGAGGTTACGCTGGTCCATCATCGGGAACGTCAGTTGAATCATCTGACTTTCGGTGATAGGAGCCATCTCCAGTTCACGCAGACCGCCTCGAATTCGGAACACCGGAGGTCGCCCGACCTGCAGGTGAATATCCGAGCATTTTTGCTTAATCGCCAGTCGAAAGATCTTGTCGACTTCCAGCTCTTTGGTGGGGTCAAATGTGGATTTTTTCCAGTCAGCAATCAAAACCATAGTCACTATGTCCTGACAATTCGTTGGCGTTCCAGGGGACATGCACAAGGAGAGCAGCTTTTTACCATGCAAAGCCTCCCTCGTGCAGCGTGCAAAGCCCGGATTTTCGCTTTGCCGCAGCTATAAGTTGGGTGCCTAGGCTGATACTCGACGACGCGATTTGGCATGGCGGAGCGTGCGGTTCTTCAGTTTCAGGAAGATCTGCAGCATCTGCTGAGCATCCCGGTACCGGTGACGGGGATTGATCTCGATCGCTCGCCGCATGAAATCGATAAAGTCGGGGTGAATGCGTCCTCTCAGTTTGGGATACCCCGCCGCTGGCCAATCGAAAGGCCACTCGGGCCACTGGCCGGACAGCAATCGCCAGACAATCAACCCGATCGAGAACACGTCGGACCGAAACGACGGCTTGCCCATGGCCTGCTCGGGAGCCATATAGCCAACTGTTCCTGTGCCGCCGCCCTGAACGGTTTTCTGCGACACTTTGGCAATCCCGAAGTCCGCAAGGCGAATCCGGTTTCCGGTGAAGACGATTACGTTTTCCGGTTTGATATCGCAATGAATTACGTGGTGAGAATGAGCTAACGCGGTCGCTCGCAGGATCTGTTCAGTGATCTCAAAGGCGGTTTCCAGGCAAATCCGCCGCATCATTCTTTGCTGAAGAGTTTCATCGCCCAGCGGAAACACGACAACCAGGCGGTCTTCGATGATACTGGCATCTTTAATCGGCAGAATATTGTCGTGTTCAAGCGGTGCGGTGGTTCGAATTTCCCTGCGAAACTCAGTCAGGACAGCGTCGGTGGTATATTGAGCATGAGGTACTTTAATGGCCACTCGAATGCCCTGCACCGTGTCCATCGCCTGGTAGACTGCGGCGAATCCGCCAGCCCCCAGACGACGCTCAATGCGGTACTTTCCGAGCTTCTGGCGGATCTTCAGTTCGCTGGGCGATTTGTGACCGTTGGGCATAGCTCACTGCAGTGAATCGGGTGACCTGAAACACAGCCGGCCGCACCAGGAAAGCGCCGGAGGAACGATGATCGTTCAATGTCCAGATTCGGCGACTCATTGCAACTGGCAGGATGGACTTTTCCGCACGACGGCTAAAACCCGCAGATCCTCGGCCATCACACCTCACCAGCGGCACGACCGGAAAGGTTTACGACGGCGATCCCAGGAATGGACGAAATCGAGCTGAAGATTTGCCGCATCACGACCGACAAGCCGCCCCCTCTTTTCGCGTCATTTCACAGGGGCAGCGGCGGATTTGGAGCGTGCGGATAGGAGCTGGCCGAGTAAGCGATCGCCAATTCCGGAGTTTCCAGACGGACTCCGCCCTGAGCCTTTGAGTTCAAAACGCGATCAAGGATGCCGCTGGTCAAAACCGTCCGTTCCACGGGATAAGTCGGTTTTCCTGAGTGAATCATGCGTTCAACCGCATGGAGCAGGAACCCAAAATGCGGGTGGCGAGGCACCGTCCGTTCTTCCGCCCGAGCCGCCAGAGGTTTCTCAACTCCTCGAAGTTTAACCCCGGCGCTGATGCTCTGAGCGAAGCCTCGCGTCATCAGGGCTCCGGCCATGAATCCATCGTAGTACTCGACAAGGAACAAATGATCATTCGGGCTGATGGCGGAACGAACAGAAGCTCCGTCATTTTTCAATGAGACAGCCGCAACGGCATCGATTAACGAGGCATCGATCGCTCCTTTGTCGACATTCTCCCAGATGGCTGTTCCGCTGAGGCACTGGACGGCCTTGACGCCAACCTCTCCGCCCTTTCGGCGTTCTACCATGCACTGCAGAAACTCGAGGGTATGAATGCCGTAACGATCCAGTTCTGCGTAGCCGATGGCAAAAGCCGATTCCATTTCACAGCCCATTGGCACTGTCATATCCGGATTGCGATATCCCACGACCAAAGACGACCCGGCCATAAACGGGACCTTCATCTCTTTGGAGCGTTGATACATCCAAAGCGTGTCTTCCCAACTCGGGCCCAGATGTTTGTCGTTGAAGACTGGAACCACTTTGCCGTACTTCTGAAACGTGTCCGTGATCTCCTGAAAGAACTTTTTCCGAGGATACATGTCCTGCCCAAGCTCATTGCGAGGATAATCGCCGTGCTCTCCGATGCTCAAAACGCCGTCGATCGGAATTCCGTTTGTCCCCACCGTGACCGCTCCCTCAATCGTTTCGAAGATCGGGATGTTGTACTTCCCGGCCAACTCACGACCAAACTCTGTCTTGACCGTTTGATCGATGTAGAGAGAACTCAGTTTCAACGCCGGTCCAACGCCTCCATCAATTTTCCAGCCTTCCAGAAGGCGGCCGATCAAGACATCGGAATGCGATCCCTTGAAGTAAGTGGTCAAAATCCCTGCGACCAGCTTGGCAGGAGTATTTCCCAGTGGCGGCCACTCGGGATTCTCAGCCTGATCGAATTGCGGGGTTGCCGCAAAAGTCCCCTCAGAAAACGCGAAGCCACCGGCCAGTGCTGCAGAAGTGGCCAGCCAATTTCGCCGCGTCAGATTTTCCGATACGTTCATGGGCAGAGCTCCGAACCAGTGATCGTGCCCGTTTGTCTGGCCTTTGAGATGGCGAATTTCAGACGTTTGCGAAATCCCGGGCGAGACTGTTGTAAGACATCGTGAAACGTCCGACAATCCACGCAGCTTTGTCGCAGGATAGGCATTCCTGCCCGTCCAGCTCATACGGGAGATGACTTTTTCGCAGGGTGTGACCAGCGGAGCGCAGGCACACCATCTTGCTGCCTTTTGAAATGGGTCGGACAAGAATGTCCAACCTACAATTCAATCGTCAGATAAACGCGTCCAGCCGTTCTTCTCTCAGAATTCTTCAGGATCGATTTTTGTTATGACCTCCGTCTTTCGTCCGGCTATTGATCGTATGGCAGGCTATGCTCCCGGTGAGCAGCCTCAGGAAGGCGGCTGGGTCAAGCTCAACACAAATGAGAATCCCTATCCGCCATCACCGCGAGTCGTCGATGCTATTCGTCGCGCGGCGGAAGGTCGTCTGAATGTCTATCCCGATCCCAGCGCGACGGGTTTTCGAAAAGTTGCGGCGAAGCTGTTCAATGTGGATCCGGATTGGATTCTTCCGGCCAACGGTAGCGACGAAAATCTGACGATCATTACTCGATCGTTCTGTGACGCCGGTCAGTCGATCGCCTACCCATATCCCAGTTATGTGCTGTACGAATCACTGGCTCAGATTCAGGGCAGTCGAGTTGTTCGGTTGCGTCTGAATTCGCAATGGCAATGGGACGCTGCTGAAGCGGCCGAACTGCGAAAGACGATTCGCATCTTCTTTGTGCCCAATCCCAATTCTCCGACCGGAACAATTTGGTCGGCTGAACAACTGGCTCAACTTCTGCCCGAACAGGGTGTGCTGGTTCTTGACGAAGCGTATGGTGATTTTTGTCAGAAGCCGCATCGAGGTGAATTGCTTGGCAATGACTTGTTCGACAACCGTATGATCGTCACGCGGACGTTCAGCAAGTCCTACAGTCTCGCGGGAATTCGATTTGGTTTCGCCGTCGCTCACCCGGACCTGATCAGCGGCATGCAGAAGGTCAAAGACAGCTATAACTGTGACACTGTCGCCATCGCCGCCGCAACCGCCGCTCTCGAAGACCAGGATTGGATGCTGCAGAATCGAGCTCGCATCCTGGCGACTCGTGAACGACTGGCGGCAGCTCTGCCGGCCTTTGGGTTTCTTGTCCATCCGAGCGAAGCCAATTTTCTCTGGACAAGTCACTCAACCGGTCAGCACAAAGAAATCTACGAACAGCTCAAGGCCCGCAAGATCCTCGTTCGCTTCATGAAGTTCCCTGATGCCCTGCCCGACGGCGGAACGCTCGACGGCCTGCGAATCACAATCGGAACTGATGCCGAGATCGATCGAGTTCTCGAGGTCATGGGCGACGTAACGAACGGTTTGTGAAGAGTTGTTTACCGCCCAGCCGGAGGCGCCGGCAAGATTTGCAGCCGGCGCCTCCGGCGGGGCGGTAAACGAGAGCTCTGCGATTGCTCATTCACGCAAATGACGTCGGGGCCGAGATTGGCGGCACGTCATCCAGAATCATCCGCTGCCAAAGCTCAAGACACAGCAGATTCCACAACCGATACGCATGGTCCATGGTTCCCGAGACATGCTCGTCGACTAATGTCTTCACCGCCGACGCGTTCAACAAGCCTCGCCCCAGACAACGTTCTGACAGCAGCACGTCATACAGCATTGGCTTCAGCTCAGCTCGAAACCAATGGTCAATCGGCACGCCGAATCCCATTTTTTTCCGAGTCTGAATATCCGGCGGGATCAGATCTTTAAACGTCTCAATGAGCACCTTCTTTGACTGCTGCATGGTCTGCTTCACTTCGATCGGCATTCGCGCGGCCAACTCCACGACCTTATGATCCAGCATCGGACATCGACATTCCAGCGACGCGGCCATGCTGGCGATGTCGACCTTGGTTAGAATATCGCATGGCAGATAGGTCTGAACGTCGGTCGCCGTTGTGCGAGTAATAAAGTCGCGGTGCGGATACTTGTCGTAAGCTGCAAAAATGCAGGCCGCCGGATCTTCGGCCTTCACAAGCTTCCATAGCTCGGGAGTCACCAGCCACTCAAGGCGAGACGAATTGAAGATCGTAATCCAGTTCAGATATCGCCGCTCCGGATCCTGAGCCAGTGACTCCATCAGCCGCTTCAAACGACGACGAAATGATCGATGCTCCGCCGACGCAGGAAGTCGCGAAATTACGGATGACATCATTTGACGCATCCACCGCGGGACAAAGTCCATCTGCCCGGTCATTCGAGCCGCACGGTAGCGCTCATAACCACAAAACAATTCATCACCAGCGTCGCCCGTCAAGGCGACTGTGACATGTTCGCGAGTCATCTTCGACAGGTACATCGTCGGAATCGCCGAACTGTCTCCGAACGGCTCATCATAGTGCCAAATCAACTGCGGCAGGATGGCCAACGCATCGGGTGTGACAACGGCTTCATGGTGATCGGTCCCCAGTTTCTTCGAAGCCTGCCGCGCGTATTCGCGTTCATCAAAGGCCGCCACAGGAAATCCAATGGAAAACGTCTGCACCGGACGATCCAATTGCGACTGCATCAGACCACAGATGACCGTCGAATCGACACCTCCCGACAGAAACGCACCCAGCGGCACATCGCTGCGCAGGCGCAGTCGAA
This sequence comes from Planctomycetaceae bacterium, assembly GCA_044235005.1. Taxonomy (GTDB): domain Bacteria; phylum Planctomycetota; class Planctomycetia; order Planctomycetales; family Planctomycetaceae; genus SXXK01. Next base: position 9,076 of record JBIIIF010000119.1, read on the forward strand.
CGGCTTCGGTCAATGTACTTCGCAGCTCATCCTGCCAGTCTTCGACTCGTGTCCGCCCTAGTTCCGGTTGATCAAACGGCGCGGACCAATAAGTCTGCAACTTCAGCTGGCCATTCTGCACAATCGCCAGTGTCGCCGGTGCGAGCTTACTGAATCCTTCCAGCATACAATGCGGATGAGGAACATACTGCAGCGTCAAAAATCGCAGCACTGACTGACGATTCAGCGTTCGCGGGATGCCAGGAATTTGCAGCAGAGTTTTGAGTTCACTGCCGAAGGCCAGGCGTCCCTCATCCAGTCGATAGTAAAGTGGCTTCTTGCCCAGGCGATCGCGAGCAATCACCAGACGCTGTTGATTCGAATCCCAGATCGCCAGTGCAAACATGCCGCGAAGGTGCTTGACGAAGTCGAGCCCATGCTGTTCATACAGATGCACAATAACTTCTGTGTCACCGTCTGTGCGAAACTGATGGCCGGCTCGCAGAAGATCTGCGCGCAGTTCCAGGTAGTTGTAGATCTCACCGTTGAAGACAATCTGCACGCTGCCATCTTCGTTGCCCAGCGGCTGAGCACTCCCGGCGACATCGATAATGCTGAGCCGTCGATGCCCCAAAGCCAAACTTGGCCTGGCTGGAGTCGGCGAATCTGTAGTTCGCGAGCCGATCGACGGGCGAGCATCACGGACTGGCCAGAAGTAATGTCCATCCGCATCCGGCCCACGATGACGAATACTGTCCGTCATTCTCTGCAACGTTTCTCTCGAAACCGCCCGATCCGCCTGCCACCAGATTGCCCCTGTGATGCCGCACACGAGAAATGATTGTCCCTGACAAAAGCTTTACCAACCGCCGCTGATTCGAACCGCCGCCAATATCATCGCAGCCTCCATCCCCGAACAATACTCGCCCCCAACACGACTGACCAGTCATCCTCCCCGTAGCCTACGTAGCGTGGGCTTCAGCCCACTTGCATTGGCTGCCGTAGGAGTGCGATTCGCCGCGAATGCGGTGCCAGCGCGTAGCTGCGGGCTTCAGCCCGCAGTTGGCATTCACGCAAACTCCCGGGCCGTGAATACGGCCCAAGCCTCAATCCATCCTTCTCACGGCCGCACCCATGTTTCCTTTCTCGATTCGACCAAATTCCACTCACCCATGATGTTCCGCCTCAAAGAGGTATCGCGGATCAAACGGGATATTGTGTCGAATCAACATTGCTCGATATTCGTCTTCAAAGGGTGTTTTCTTGTGATGGCTATCCTGCTGCTGAATGTAATTCTGGACCACTTCAACCTGCGAATAACTGACCGTGAATGCATCATATCCCTTTTGCCACTCGAAATGACGGGCAGCGAGTTTCTCCGCGTTCATCCACGTCGAAGAATTGCCCTTCAGTTCTCCAATCATTGCACTTACGCTGATCGTTGGCGGAAAGTGAGCCAGAATATGGATGTGGTCGGCAATTCCACCGATTTCGATGAGATGACCGGACTTCTCCCGGATGATGCCGCCAATGTATTTGTAGAGGCGTTCCTGAAATCCTGGCGTGATCAACGGACGACGGTACTTTGTGCCAAACACGACGTGGTATGTCAGTTTTGTGAATGAGCTCATTGAGGTGGACCTCCTCTGCCGCCGCATTCGCGGCGGAGACCCCACGAGGATAGAGACCACAGGCTAAAGCCTGTGGCTACGCGCTGAGCCCGAATTCACGGGCCAATCACAGTCAATTCAGTGGGAGGTGTAGCAAAGTTCACAGAGCAGATCAATGTTACACTTAGGGTGTTGTTAATAATATCCCATGTTGCACGATAGCCGTGAAATCCTCACCCGTCATTTCAGGACCTTCATGATCCAGCATATCGAAATCGAAATACCTCCCGCATCACGAACTGCACGACAGCATCGAACATCCCGCACGGTGGCGAGCCCATTCGGGGCGTTTGGCGGCGAGATGTTCGTTTTCGGGCTGCTCATCATAAGGATGACGCAGAGCCTCCAGCAGTTCCTGAATACCGGAGTAATCTCCGGCTGTGGCTTTATCGATCGCGATCTGAGCCAGATAATTGCGAAGCACATACTTCGGATTCACAGCATTCATCTGCTGACAACGATCCTCATCGGAGATTCCCACCTGGTCAACTCGTGCGCGGTAGCGATGAATCCACTGCATCAACTTCACTCGATATTCGGCTGTCACCTGTTCCGGCTTGTACCACGCATCGGCCAGAGCTGCGACGAATGCATTCTCAACGTCCTGTTCTGAGGCGTTGACTCCACCATCGAACTTCAGAGTCGCCAGGCGGCGATAGAAAATCGTCATGTCGGTCTCGATCTCCTGCATCAACTCCAGCAGATTATCAGACAGAGCTTTATCGTCGAGCGATGCGTCGTAAACCAGTCCCAGCTTGGCGGCCAGCATGTTCTGACAGGCTTCATTGAAATGTGTCGAATACAAATCAATTCCGCGCTGCAATGGAACGACTGAATTAAAAATTGGAGCCAGTGCATTGGCTAACTGCACCAGATTCCACATCGCAATCTGTGGCTGCTGGCCATAGCGATAACGGCGGCCTGAAGCATCGGTTGTGTTTGGCGTCCAGTTTGGATCGTAATCTTCCAGCCAGCCGTACGGACCGTAATCAATCGTCAGTCCGAGAATCGACATGTTGTCCGTGTTCATAACTCCATGCACAAAACCGACTCGCATCCAGCCCACAATCATGTCGGCTGTACTGCGACAGATTTCTGCAAACCACTGTTCGTAAACTTCCGGAGACGGCGGCCCCAAATGAGGAAAGTCGATGCGAATTGTGTGGTCAATCAACTTCTGCAGAGTTTCGTTATCTCGTCGAGATGCCAGGATTTCAAAGTTTCCAAACCGAGTAAACGAAGGGGCAACTCGACAAACTATCGCACCCGGCTCGCGCTGAGGATTCCCGTCATAAAACATATCGCGGACAACCTGCTCGCCAGTGAGCACCAGACTCAGGGCACGAGTCGTGGGAACTCCCAGATGAAACATCGCTTCACTGCACAGGAATTCACGGACGGATGATCTGAGCACTGCCAGCCCATCAGCGGTGCGCGAATAAGGAGTTGGGCCAGCTCCTTTCAACTGCAGCATCCAGCGCTGGCCTCGGGAGTTCACGACTTCTCCCAAATTGATCGCTCGGCCATCACCCAATTGCCCGGCCCAGTTTCCAAACTGATGACCGCCATAGCACATCGCGAACGGATCCATGCCATCCAGTTGGACGTTGCCGGAAAACACATTGGCGATTTCTTGTGCATCATCAGGTACAGCCGTCAGGTCCAACAACTCCGCCACTTCCCGCGAGTAACCAATCAACTGCGGCTGTGCTACTTTTGTCGGAAGTGCTCGCGAATAACACGCTCCACGAACCTGGCGGCGAAAGTTTTTTTCTTCTGGATCGCCGGGAAGACAGCCAGTGAATTGGTTATCAAACTTGAGCAGACTAAGCCCTGAGGTCGTCATCAATGTGGCCGAAGAGTTGGATGAAAAAAATCAGTTGCAGCGATCTGTGATAGTCTGCACAAACAGTATTGGAAACGGAACCAGGATTTAAACAAAGAAACCCGGCTTCTTGGGAAAGCCGGGCTTCAATCTGTATCCTTCTCCGGGCAACTTACTTGCCGCTGCGATGCTGGCGTTTGCGTTCGCTTTCGCTGAGCATCACCTTTCGCAGGCGAATCACCTGCGGAGTCACTTCAACGTACTCGTCCCACTCGATGTACTCCAGAGCCAGCTCCAGAGTCAGTTCGCGAGGTGGACGGAGCAGCATGGCATCTTCGGCACCGGCTGAGCGAATATTGGTCAGTTTCTTTTCGCGGATTGGATTGACGACCATGTCGTTGTCACGAACATTTTCGCCAATAATCATTCCGTCATAGACATCTTCGCCAGGTTTCACAAATAGATCGGCTCGTTCCTGCAGCTTCCACAAGGCGTAGGCAATCGCTTTGCCGTTATCCTGTGAAATCAAGACACCGTTCTGGCGATGAGGAATCTCGCCTTCGATCGGACGATACTCTTCGAAGCGGTGATGCATAATGGCTTCACCACGAGTTGCGTTCAGCATCTTTGTTCGCATGCCGATCAGGCCGCGAGCTGGAATGCTGAACTCAACGTGAGTCATTCCGGTTGAAGTCGTGTTCATCACTTTGGCCTGGCCTCGGCGACCACCGACCAATTCCATCACAGGACCAAGGTCCGAGCTGGGGACGTCGACTTCCAGAAGTTCGTAAGGTTCGCACTTCTTGCCGTTGATTTCGCGAATGATTACTTCTGGCTTGCCGACAGACAGCTCATAACCTTCACGACGCATGGTTTCGATCAATACGGCCAGATGCAGAACACCTCGACCGGAAACCTTGAAGGATTCCTTGTCTTCTGTCTCTTCAACTCGCAAGGCCACATTGGACTGAAGTTCACGGTAAAGTCGGTCACGCAGATTTCGGCTGGTCACGAACTTGCCATGCTGACCAACCAGTGGGGAGCTGTTAATCGTAAACTTCATCGAAAGAGTCGGCTCGTCGACGGCAATGCGTTCAAGTGCGATCGGGTTCAAAAAGTCAGCGATGGTGTCGCCAATTTCCGGATCCGGCAGACCAGTCACAGCGACAATGTCGCCAGCCTGTGCTTCATCAGAATCAGCTCGTCCGAGGTTGTCGAACAATTGGACCTTGTCAACCTTAGCCGTGGTCTTGGAGCCGTCTGATCGCATCATAGCGATCTGCTGACCCGACTTGATTCGACCCGCGGCGATTCGACCGGTCGCAATACGCCCGACATAACGCGACCACTCGAGCGAAGTGACCATCAACTGCAAAGGATCGTCCGGGCGAACCACAGGGCCCGGGATTTTTTCCAGAACCAGGTCCAGAAGCGGACGCACATCGCCGCCCTTATTCGCCGGGTCATGCGTGGCATAGCCTTCACGAGCACTTGTATAAATGTAGGGGAAGTCCAGAGTCTTATCGTCAGCTCCCAGTTCAACCAGCAGGTCAAACGTTTGGGACAGGACTTCATCCGGACGACAGTCCTGGCGGTCGATCTTGTTGATCACAACCATCAAAGACAGACCGCACTGCAGAGCTTTCTGAAGCACGAAGCGAGTTTGTGGGCGAGGCCCTTCGAAGGCATCAACAACGAGCAGTGCGCCGTCGGCCATCTTCAGAACTCGCTCAACTTCGCCGCCGAAGTCTGCGTGTCCCGGAGTATCAATGATGTTGATTCGGACACCATTCCACATCATGGCGATGTTCTTCGCCAGAATCGTAATCCCACGTTCGCGTTCGAGATCGTTGGAGTCCAGAATGCAGGTTCCCATCCGCTGATTCTCGCGGAACATTCCGCTTTGCTTGATCAGGCAGTCCACGAGCGATGTTTTGCCGTGGTCAACGTGGGCGATAATGGCAATGTTGCGAACATCAGTACGGCGCAAAACGCCAGCGCTGTCGACAACTGACGGAAACTCAACAACAGACATGAAACTTACCCTGGGAAAACAACCGTCAGCAGCAGTGGTGACCGCAGAGGGCGTCGAGCATCGACGCCACCAGATTCCGCGAAAAGGACGGTCGAAAAGCGTGGGAATCCTATCGACAAACACCCCCGGAACGAAGACGTCCTTTTCAAATTCATTGTAAATTCTTCGTTAACGGACCACGAACCCCCTCATTTTGCAGGGAATTCCTGTAGTTTTACTGGCGACAGAGTTGCGGAATCCGATTTCCGGTTGGCCAACTACAGCCCCATTTCCCCTAAAAGATGGTCTGCTCCGTAAACTTTCCCGGTAATCCAGAGTACGTAACGGATGTCAACTCCGATCGAGCGGCTGTAGTCCTGGTTCCACGCAAAGTCGTTAATTGTCGCTTCAAAGCAGCGATCAAAATTCACTCCGACGAGATGACCGTTTTTGTTCAGCACCGGACTGCCTGAGTTGCCGCCGGTCGTATCCGTGTCATAAAGAATGGCGACTGGAACCTGACCCAGACGCGGATGCAGGAAGCGTCCAAACTCGCCCGCTTCGTATTTCTTCACAACCGCTTCCGGAGTAATAAACGGTTCCACTCCGGTTGTCTTTTCCATGACGCCCTTTAGCGTCGAGATCGGAGTTCTGATCACCGCATCAGCCGGTGAGTAGGAGCGAACTCGACCGCAGGTGAATCTTAATGTGGCATTCGCGTCGGGGATAAAACTGGTCGCCAGAAACTGCTGCTTCACTTCGACCAGCGACCCATAAAGTTGCCCTAGTCGTCCTTCGCGAGCCTTCTCGGTATCTCGCAGCTTCAAATAAAACAGATGTAGGTTCACGATCAAGCTCAACAGAGGATCATCGGTCTGACGCAACTCGTCCGGCGACTTCTTCAGGCAGGCTTCCACGAAAGCAGGGTCGCCGAGCATAGTTTTCTGAATCATCTCTTGGGCGACAAGTTCCAGCGGCTTTGCTTCAGAGAATAGAGCCTTGAGCGGAGCAATCTCCTGAGCAGCAGGGATCTTGCTTAATCGTTCCAGCATTCCCGTGAGCATGACTCCGTCGGTTTCACGATGCCAGTCAGACATCGCGACTTTGATCTCCTGAGTCGACTGAGCAAAATTGCGATCCATGTAAGGTGGTTCACGATCCAGATCCAGCTTCGCTCGTTCGACGGAGGCATCGAATACGAAATAGCCGAATGCGGCGGCTCGACATGCCTGTCGAAGCTGCAGCAGATGAATCTCCAGAGCACCGGCTGCCGACATTTCCTGATAGACGGTTTCAATGTCTTTCAGCACTGTGCCAAAGCGAGCTTTTCGCAAAGGATCGCTGTCGATATACGCCTGAAGGTCCGCTTCCTGCTGCCTGCGAGTCGCCACGATCTTTGCTCGTCGCAGCCCCTGCAGTTGACCTCGCGATCGTTTTTCCACGTTGGCCAATGACTTGCTGCGGGACGCATGTTTGATCGCAACCGAACGATCGATAGCTCCGGCTTTGTCCATCTCATGAATCTGCCACTGGTAAAGTTCAACCGTCAAAGGCAGGCGCACATTCTGTTCGTAGTCCAGAAAACTGGCCGTCTTGTGGCGAGCCGTTCGGCCGGGATATCCCAGCAAAAACACCGCGTCGTTTTCATCGACACCCTCCGGAGCCACCTGAATAAATCGCTTCGGCTTGTACGGGATATTGTCTTTGGAATATGTCGCCGATGAGCCATCCGGAGCCGTGTAAGCTCGCATAAAGGAAAAGTCGCCGGTGTGCCGCGGCCACTCCCAGTTATCCACTTCGCCACCAAAATTGCCAACCGCAATTGGCGGTGCAAACACCAGCCGCACGTCTTTCAGAAAGGTGTACTGGAACAATACGTAAGTTTTGCCGGCAAACATCTCTGCCACTTCGGCGCGTAAGCCGGGATTTTCTTTCTCAGCAGCCAGTTCCAGTTCCTTGCGACGCTTGTCGATGGCCTTGGTGCGTTCCAGGAACGTCATGCTGTCATTAACCGCGGTCAGCACTTCGGCGGAGACATCGCGATAGTTTTCGGTGATGCGAACCTGATAATCCGGCGCGGAAATCTCCTGTTCACGATTCGCGGCGATGAATCCATTCGTGAGCAGATCATTGGCCGCTGTGCTGGCTTTCTGGATTGCATCAAACGCACAGTGATGATTGGTGATGATAAGCCCATTCGGGGAAACGAATGATCCCGTGCAGCCGTTTACGCGGCAGATCCCGTCGACCAAACTGATCTGGTTGGGATTGAAGAGCTGATCCGCGGTCAAATCAATGCCCTTCTCCCTCAGGTTCAATCGCGGCAGTTCGCTCATCGGATACATACCGTCGTCAGCCCTGGCCGTCATGAAAACTCCTGAGACAATGATGCCGCATAAACACAGTGAAAAAATGGTTTTGGTCATTGGAGATCCTCTTCTGGCTGTTGATCGCACGTAGCGAACACTAACACAGTGCGGCGCGGGACTCCACAATCGTTGGCTGTGATTGAAGGACAATCGCGGCTTGTGCAATCCGTGGAGACTGCTATTCCAGTCGTTTAACGGCAAGCCGGAGGCGTCGGCGCGAACAGCAGCAGTCGCCTCCGGCTTGCCGTTAAACGAGAACTTCATCAGTGTGACGAAATCGCTCGCTCCGGCTGCCTTGCCTCACTCACGGACTGCTCGATGGATTCAGCCGCTGCCACACATGCGGCAACTTCGTGCGGATCAGATTCAGACTCGTGGACGGAAGACGATTCTGAGTCATCGGCACACAGATTGTGTCCTCGATTTCCAGTCGCCCCGGACTACGACCATATTTGTACTCGCTATCCAACGATTCGTCTGCACTCAGGACAATGCCAGCGGACTTTGGATTGGCGATGGAGATATAGAACTGATCTCGGGCCTCGGCTGATTCTGGCGAATCCGACTCTCCCGACGTCTTCCGAAACATCTTGCGTCGCGCGAGTTCTCGAAAGAGTTCTTTGGCGGTCAGTTCTGCAGGATCAACAACGTCGATCTTCTCCGCGATCAGATTCGCAAAGGGACGTTCACCGTTTTTCTCGTAAGCTCGAAGTCGAGCGAAGCTGTCGAGAATCTCCTGTCGAACAAGCGGAAAATGAGTACACCCGAGCACGACTGTATCAATCGCCGTTGTCTGCCCGGATTTCTGATGGGCGTTGACCAGAGTAGCGACGTCGTAGCGAATATAGTTTTCTACGGAATTGAGTCTCAGCGATTTTGGCGATGAGAGCTCTCCCTGGAGTCCGGCTGGATCAAAGCCGTAGAAATCAAGCAGCTCAGGATTAATTGTCGCCGTTTTGTGATCCAATGACGGGCCATTGTAAACCGTTGAATTCACATTTGCCGCGTCCGAAGAAACCACAAACGCCGGGTCGCCTTCAATCGCCGCCGCTAGTCCCACAGAGCCCTGCTGAACAGCATCCGGCACACGCTTTCCTGCCAAACCAGCACTACGGCCGATGGCTTTGGGATAAGCATTACTGCTGCAGGTTCCGACCGTTGCCAGAACCGCAACCGTACGTTTTTCTGTGGAGGTTTCGATAGACTCCATCAACCCGCGAGCACCCGCTTCGACCACTCCAATCACAAACACCGGAACCTTCCACGCGTCGACCACCTGACGAATTTCATCAAGTCCCCAGGCCGTGGCCGTGTTACAGGCAATCACGATGGCTTTCACCGGCGGCTTGTCGAATTTCGGTTCGCGGTCGTCCGCAGAATTCCAATAGCGACGGCCCAGCAGGAACGCAGCATCCTTGAGGATCAACTCTTTCAAATATGTCTGGCGTTTTACTGCCGGGTAGTTTCCATAAGGCATGTTGGCCTGATCGCCAAAGTAGATGAATCGCTCGTTGGCGAAGTCTTTCTTTCCATCAGACCTGGGTGAATAGTTGTTGTTATCGAAAGCATCTAAAGCATAGATCGCCTCCTGAACCGTTAATCCGCCGATGCCCGAATCGAAGACTCCAATGGGCAAGTCACTGGAATCATCGGACCACGCTTTCAGGTCCACAGAGAAGGCTGCTCGGCCATCCGAGTTGCTCTGCGTGTGCTGAATAAACTCCGCAATTACAGCCTTGGTGGCGTCATCGAGGTCATCTTCGGATGTTGTGGCTGCTTGTGGCTTCTCAGTCTTCATCATCGCAGAAAACTGAGTCAGCCACTGAGAAATGATCGCATCGCCAACAGAGGTCGTCGGCTGATATTCGTCCGGCATCTTGCCCCAGAAGAAACTGATCCAGCCGTCGGCCTGATCTCCGCTGCGATCGATGAAGGCTTTCATCTCATCGTGCGAACACTTCAACGGGAACGTCTCTTCGACAATCACTGGCTTGCCGATTTGGAATCCCTTCAACGTTTCGAGTGCTTCATCAACTTTGCCGGCAGCCGGGTAAATATGCACGGCCAGAAAATCCAGTTTCTCGGCAACCTTCAGCGGATCAAATCCTGAAGTCAGGCCGGGGCGATCCAGACTCCAGTCAACAAATCCCACCGTGATCAGGTGTTTTTTGTCATGCTGTCGAACCGCATTGACCATCTGATCAATCCACTGTTTGGCGGCTTCGGGGCGAGTTCTCCCGTTGGTGGATTTGGCGACGAACTGCACGAAGTGTTTCCCGGCAAAGGCGGGCCCCAGCCAGTCAGCTCCTGCTTTATCGCCACCGATCACCGGTTCATTCATCAGGTCGTAACAGAAGATGGCAGAGCTTTCGCTGCAGACCGTGGCCACAGCTTCCCAGAAAACCTGCTGAGCATTCCATCGGGCCTGTTCATCCAGCGCGTCGTACCATGCGGGGACATCCTTCTTGTGATAGCAGCCCAGCCCGGTCAGATCGAGATACAGATTTGTTTCTTCGGCCAACGTCAACAGTCGCTGCAGTTGTTTGAGTTCTTCCGCATTCGACTCCGTAGCCGACTTCATGAACTTGCCGAACTGCAGATGAATCCGCACCACGTTCGCGCCGAGACTTTGCATGTCGCGAAAGTCGTTTTCGACACGATCCCATTCTGTATGCCAATAGTCCTCCAGCAGTCGACCATCAGCATCATGATCGTAATTGAAACC
>JBIIIF010000359.1:0-5836 GCA_044235005.1 Planctomycetaceae bacterium
AGCCCATCCCAAACCCTGTCGAATCCAGATTCGCGTTGTCAGATGCATCGGTAAATCTGCGCGACCGTGAATCAAATGTTCTGTTTCTGAAGGCACGATGGGTCTGCGAGACTTCATCAGCGGGGCGGTCAAAGTGAGAACCGTTCGCCAGAAAAAGATCACCAAGATCATCCTGGTCGAGATCAATAAAGGCCACGCCGCCGCCATTCTGCTCGGTCATATAACGTTCTTCACTGGGATTGCCGTAGTACAGAAAGTCAACACCGCAGTTCGAATCGACTTCAAAGTGAAAACCGTGCTGCTTCGCTGCGACAGATTCTTCCCTGGAAAGGGGCGCAGTGGTGGCAGCCTCTTTCACAGAAGAAGCCTCTTCCGCAGCAGACTCATTGACCGCACGATCTTCCGTATTTGAAGAAGTCGGAACCACCTCAGGCTGTGGGCGACTACAACCAGAAAGAAGGCCCGGAAGAATCAAACAGAATGCCAACCTGTTACGCATATCAATCCGACCTGTCTCGTCAGTTTTCTATCGAATTCAGAAAATCAGGATGATCGCTGACCAGCCAATCGGCAATCGCAGAGGCAGCAAGTTTCTGTGCTTTGGCGTTCGGATGGTGATCCGTTTCGTGGACCCACAAACTGCTTGATTTCTGACCGGCCAGAGTGCTGCTGAGATCCAATAAGGGAAGTCCTGCACGGTTCACCATATCTGACATGACTTCATGCACAATCCGGAGAGGGTAATCGTTGTCGAGATCCTCCAGGAGCGGGTACAGCACGACGACGACTTCGCAATCTTTCCTTGCCGCTAGCAGATTCATCTGCTCCTGGAACCACGCGAGATTCTGACCGTTATGGATTTCAGAGTATGAATCGCGATACCAATTCAGCGTATCATCGCGAACCTGCCGCATGACGCCCGGCGCTGTCAGGTAATCAAAGAGACGAAGATGCCCCAACGGCCCGGCATTGTGCCAGGCCTTGTCAAGATATCGGTCGCGGATCAGGATAAAGTCGTTGATGTATTTCTGGCGATAGGCGAGTTTCGGAGTCAGAGGCATGTCATTGGGAATCAACACAAGGATGACGCGTTTGCAATCCGCTCCACCGACGATCGCATTCAGGATGTCCAATTCCTGTTCGGCGTTGGCTCCAACCTGACCAGCGTTGATGCACTCGTATTTGCTCCCGAGAATTGTTTCCAGTTGTCGAGGCAATGTCTGCTCGACAGCGACACCTTCGCCGAACACGAAAGAGTCGCCAACAACAGCCAGTCGAAGTTTGTCTTTCGGCGTGATCGGGGAGTATTCGCGGTCTCGAATTCCCATCGACGAATGACAGTATTCAACGCACCAGGGAGTCTCCTGCAGGCGTGACAACGGCAACGGTTCTTTCTCGAAGGTATAATCGTGAAGTCGCCAGGAACCGCTCGCAATGTCCGGAAGAGCTCTGAATTCTCCATGCGGGTTGCTGGGATAACAATGGTAGTAGCACAGCGAATTCTGCTGTCCGACCGGGATCAACTGCCTTTTGGAGATCATTCGCGGAGGCCCAAGGCCATACAATCGCACAAGCACCTCTGTCAGCACCAGGCCGACAAGCAGTCCCGTGAAAACGGCGAACAGGACGAACAACCATCGTCGCCGCTTGAGGGACTTTCGAGGGGGATGAAACTCCGTGTTCTGCAAGGGAGAACCGACTTCAGTAGACTCTGTGGCCAATTCCTGACTCCGCGATTAACCGACAACCTGAATTTTTTTTCGTGTCATTGAGCTGCGACTAAGAAACCCGCATGCTGGCAAACGGTAACGAGTCCCAGGATGCCTCAGGGGGAATCAATCTGATTGAGTAGTTCTGTGGCATCTCGAAACGGTTCCGAATCTTTTGGTACAAGAGTCAATAACTCCGCAAGATGTTTTTTCGCCAGAGCAGAATTGCCACCCTGAAGATAAACCCTGGCAAGATTGAAATGGCCTGCGACAAATCCGGAATCCAGTTCCACCGCTCGACTGAGACTTTGCGTTGCACTGCGAAGATCGCCACGACCAGCACTTTCAAGCCCCATCGTATTGTAGAGTGAAGTCAATTCCTGCTTTGTAGCGGCCACGGTTTCCGGAGTTTCATCGGCAGAGTCAGAAATCACTTTTTCCATGTGTTTGGCGGCATCGGCGTATTGCCCCTGTCTCAACAGAAGAAGTCCCAGATTGTGGTGAACACCCGGAGCATCAGAGTTTACTGCCAGCGCCTTCTGGTAATGCACGATGGCATCAAGCTCACGTCCTGCCTTGAGAAAGCAGTTTGCCAGATTGACTCGAGTCGCCCAGTCTTCCGGCTGTAAATTCAGCGATCGTTCGAATGCCTCCGTGGCCGGAAGGATCTGATCGGTCTGAAAGAGCAGCGTTCCAAAATCGGCCCAGAGAACCGCATTGTCAGGCGAAATCGAAACCGCGATCTCAAACTGCTCTGCGGATTCTTTGAGAGATCCCTGCTTTCGTAAACCATTTGCAAGCGACCAGCGGCATCCGACATGATGTGGATTCGCCTCGATCCCGCGTCGGTAACACTCAAGACCACGAGTCAGATCGTTGAATTGCTCGGCACAAACTCCAAGGTTACGCCAGGCGTTGGCATGAGTGCTGTTGATTTCTGTCGCCTTCAAAAAATAGTTCTCCGCGGTTTTGTAGTCTCCGCGCTGAGCAAAAACGTCACCCAGATTGTTGAGCGACAACCAACTGCCGGGGTTGACCTTGAGGGCATTCCTGTAAAGCGATTCGCTGTCACTCCATGTTGTGACCTGAAGATGCGACAGGACGCAAAAGCATAAACTCACCAGAACAATCAGGATTCGAACGGAGCTTTGTGTGAATCGAGACCACAGTCCTGCGAAGGCCATTGCTACGCCAATCATTCCGGAATAAGCATATCGATCCGCAACCGTAGAAATCTCCTGAAATCCGAACGGCACCAGTCCCAGCGTCGGAGCGAGTCCTGCGAGGAACACTCCGAATGATGCGAGGACAGTTCGATTCGAACGCAATCGAACTGCGATGCCGATGGCCATCAACGCAAAGAGAAACAGAGGTCCATCTTTCCATGTCATGGCAACGGCTGGGGTACGTCCATAGTCAATTCCCAGCCGCCATGGGACCGCTGTTTTCATCAGGTAGAACCCTAATGAATCAAGAGCCACATAACACCTTGCGAAAAGGCCCAGACTGGATGACGCCTGCTCACCAGTCTGCAGATTTCGAGAAAGGATTGCGACAAAGCCAACCAGAAGCAGCCAGGGAGTCAGACGAATTGCAACCAGAGGGACAGGCTTTTTCAGGACCCCCACTGAAAGCACTCCTGCCATAATTGCCAACCCTGCCGCTGATGGCTTGGCGAGTAAGGCCAGCAAAAAAAACAGGCAGGATGCCAAATGCAACCACGGTCGACCAGACAGATAAAATGCCGGATGACGCTTGTCGATTTCCCCCTCCGTCCTGTGGATCTGCAGATGAAGGATGACCGCCAGCAATCCGAGAAACGTAGCCAGTAGTCCGCGAGTTTCACTGATCCACGCGACGGACTCCACTTGCAGAGGATGTACGGCAAAGATCAATGCACCCGCGACAGCGCCACGCGAGGTGATACCAAAGGACCGCAAAAGCTGCAGAACAAGGACGGTGCATCCACAATGCAGAAAAAGACTACCGAACTTGAACAGCATGGGCGAGAGCGCTGCTGGAAGAGGCTTTTCGGAAAACAGAGTGGACGCTTTTGCTTCGGCGGCGAAAAACGTGTAGCTCACCGGGATATACAGGTTCTCGTAAGGTTCGGTCCAAAACCGCAAGAGACTTTTCAGGGACACCGGATTAAGAAGCGGGTTTGCAGTGAGGTGAATGTCGTCGTCAAAGTTCAAAAACGAATGCGACAGTCCGCGACCAAAAACAAACCCAATGGCCATGAGCAGGATCAAGAGGCCCATCGGGAATTTGATACGGTCGTAATTCAAGTGAGTCGCCTACTTTTGGAAGCACAATTGAGTCGAGCAGGCCGGGCATCCTCATCTGGAAAAATCAGGCAGCCCTTGCAACTTAACCAAAACCACGACATTATCCAACAGTCGATAAGCCAATTCAAACCCCCATGGGTCGACTTTCCGCAGAGATGACTCGTGGTTTACACGACACGGTGTTTCGCCTGCGGCAAGGCTGACCTCCGAAGCTTCAGATCCTGATGAAAAGGATCGCGGGCTGAATCAAGCCGTACCACAGCCGGACTGGTGCGGCAATTTATGTTCCAGCAGCAGGATACAACTCTGGTGGTGGACACCCCGAACCGACGATCTCAATCCAGGATGACCGTCATTTCGCGCATAGCATTGGCTTTGGGACTCGTTTTGGTCACCGCAATCGTGGCGTGGAGCCTCACACCTGCACGCCCGACGATGAGAGACGCTACTCGCTCGATGCGAAAAGGCGATCATCAGCAGGCCGCCGCAATGCTGGATGAGATTCTGGCCGATGATCCCGGGAATGCCGAAGCGTGGCAGTTACGGGCGGAATGTCATTATTCGATGGATGCTTTCGACGCCGCAGCGGATTCCTGGCAGCATTGCATTGAGCTGAACCCGGAAGACATTGAAGTTCGAATTAAGCAGGCGGATTGTCTGCTCCGGTCGGCTCGCCTGAGAGATGCCGAAGCGGCTTACCGAAACGTGCTTCAGCTTGATCGGCAGAATCGCCACGCCAGGACTGAGTTGCAGTGGATCCTCTTTAATCAGATGCGAGAACGAGAGCTGGAGAGCTTCCTGGAATCCTACCTCACGGGAGACCAACCTGACCTCGAGATCCTTTATCATCTGGCGTACAGCTCTCATAGGCCGCCGAATCCCCGGGAAGCTGTGGGAAAGATGGAGGCCGTTGAAAAGCAACAGCCGGGGCAGCCCGAGATCGAATTTGCACTGGCTCGCTGCTACTGGCAGCTTGGCGATACCATGAAAGCGGAGTCGTTTTTCCGTCGCTGCATCCCGGGCCAGAAAGCCAACCACCATTATTCATTGCCTTTCGCACAGTTCCTTCTTGAGCAGGGACGATCTGACGAGGCGATTCAAATTCTGAACAACAAAGATGCAGATCAGAAGGCTTGGCAGGCAGACGATCGCTGGTGGTGGTTGATGTCGCAAATACAGCGTGGTGCCGGTCAGTTAAAGGACGCGCTTTATTCTATCGAGCAGGCTTCTGCCCGACGGCCAGGCGATGCGGGTTATCGACTTCAGCAAGCCGCACTTTTGAATGCTCTCGGACAGCCCGATGTGGCGACGGAACAGAACGAAGCTGCTGGCCGTATTCGTTCAGCCAGATCTGAATGCTACGTGATCGTAAGCCGCGGAGACTTAAACCAACTTTCGCCGGCGACTTGTGAAAGGATGTCGCAGCTCTCACAAGATCAAAATCTTACGCTTCAGGCGAAGTACTGGTCTATGGCGGCGGAATTGGTGGCCAGGAAGATTCGCGACGGTGCAGTACAGTAGAGCTTTCAATTGATTTGCGATGCTGTTGATTTGGGCAGCAACGCACAAAAAGCATTCGTAATTCACCCCAGCAGCGAATGCAACATCGGCCTTGAAGTAAGTGCGCAAAGAAGCTCCTAGCAATCCGAATTGATCGAAGGAAACCAGAATCTGCTCGGCAGATTCATGTGGTCTGCCTGGCCCGAAGGTATGAATGCCTCCCTTAAGCTGAAATTCGCAGTGTTTTGGCACGAGACCTGCCGACAAACTGACATTCCCAAATCTGTTGGAAAAAAATCTTTTTTTTCTTAAAATTAGGGCATTGCTTGGATGGTCTGA
>JBIIIF010000360.1:0-5831 GCA_044235005.1 Planctomycetaceae bacterium
TGAGCGAACTCCGACCGGAGCTGGCCGCGGTCAGCAGAGTGCTCCGAAATCTCGACGAGTCGACGAGATACTTGGTCGCCAGTTGATGCTGGAAGGTGCCTCAGAGTCGGTTTGTAATCAGCTCGGAATTCCCCCGGAATGGGCTGAACGCTGCGAAGACTCTTTCCACGTAGGCCACGATGAGACTCGCGATGCTCTGGGAGCACGTCTGGATCGTCATATGGAAGTCGGGATCTTTCGCCACAAGTTTCCGGGCAAGATGAAACAGCTTGGGTCTTATGGTGGAGGTAACCACTTCGGTGAATGTGAAGTCGTTCATCTGGAAGACAACGAGCGTGCTCGCAAGGCCGCGGAAGTCTTCGGGATGAAGGATAACCACGTGGCGTTTTTGTCACACTGTGGATCACGCGGCATTGGCCATAACCTGGCCGATGGTCAGTTTAAGTCTCTGCAGGCGAAGTTCGCGAAGTGGGATATTCCGTTGCCAGGGAACGATCGAGAACTCGTGTATGCACCTCTGGGAACAGAGGAAGCCAACGCGTATCTGGACGACATGGCTTTGGGAGCAAACTTCGCAACGGCCAATCATATGTTGATCAACGCATTGGTGTTGGAGGCGTTTCAGGAGATTATTCCGGGAACGACCGGACAGCTGGTGTACTTCATCAGCCACAATATTGCTCGCAAAGAAGTTGTGAACAACAACGTCGCCTGGGTTCACCGCAAAGGGGCAACTCGAGCGTTTCCGGCCGGGCATCATTCGCTGAAGGGGACTCGTTACGAAAGCACCGGACATCCGATTCTGTTGCCGGGAAATCCTCAGGCAGGATCGAGTGTGATGGTTGCCGACGAAGGAGCCAGCGTAAGCTGTTACAGCGTTAATCACGGTGCCGGTCGAGCACTCGGGCGCAAACGGGCGATTCGAGAGCTGGATCAGAAGTCGATTGATCAGTCGTTCGAGGAGCACGACATTTTGAGCAACTGCCGTCAGTATCCGAAAGACGAAGCTCCGGCCGCGTACAAGGACTTCAATGAAGTTCTGCGGTCGGTCAAGTCTGCCGGCCTGGCGACCGAAGTCGCAAGACTGAAAGCTCGCTTCGTGATCAAAGACGGCGATCAGGCGGATGATTGATGTTGCCGTCCATGTGATGGCCGGTCTGTGACCGAGCCATCCTCGTCGACCGTAGGTCTCCCTTGTTCACAATTGCGAGCAAAGTGGAGACCGTCGGTCAGCGACGGTGTAAGCTCGCAGACCTGCTCACAACACGAGAACACCGAAGTTCACCCGCCATTCCCGCATGACCAAGCCAGCAGATTCAGCATTTCCAGATACTGCACCATGCGAAGAGTTTGATCCGCCACCGAACCGGGATTGCGAAGAGCGGTCGTGGAGAGTTCGATCAGAGCGAAAGGGTCGAGCGACTTGTTCTTCAGCAGTCGCGATTCCGCCATTTGCAGCATCTCCGGGGAGGCCTTCAGTTCTCTCATCCATGCAGGCAATTGCAAGCCCAGATGATCGAAGGCCGGATGCGAGCCGACTCGACGAAACCAGTAGGATGCATTGCTGGCGTCGGGCTCGCGGCGGTGCATGATGCCGTGCCAGTAGTCCGCGGTTCTCGGTGAACCCTTGCCTTCCATGGTCTGGGAGATCTCATGCGATTCATCCAGAAAATCCCACAGCAACAGCAGGCCCGATTCGACGCAACGCTTATTTCTGTGATCTGTTTTCAGTGACGACACGGTCGTTTCGATCGCGGTCGTCAATGAGTCGCGTTGGATTACTGCCCGTCCCGGACCAGCAAGAGGAAAGTGTTCCATCGCAGGAGCTTTGGAAATTGCCACACAGCGAGGAGAGTTTTGCACGACGATATCAAGAAGTTCGACTTTCGATGCGACAAGTTCGTCGGGCACTGTCGGCAGATAAAACAGATCGTGATGCAACGGCCTTCGAATGAGTGAATGCAGACTCTTCGGCAATTTGGACAATAAAATTGTCGGCACGGGGTCTTCGGAGAACACGATGATCGATGATTGACCGGCGACTTTGATCTGATCGGTCAGCGTTTCGAGCATCGCACTGACCGCCTGAGCATCCTCATTGCCTGTGAACGCAATTCCGTTGCCGTGCGAAGTCGACGACGTGAGTCCCTGCAAAGCTGCCAGTGACGCGTTGGCTGTACCGAAATCCGAAGAGTTAAGCGAAGAGACCGAAATGTTGTTGGCAAACTTGAGTGAAGAGCGAACTGATTGGGGAACGAGAAGTTGCATGGACGGATCTTCTTGTTTTTTAGTAGGATGGGCATTCTTGCCCGTCGAAACCCAGTCGGACAAGAATGTCCAACCTACATTTTGGAGTTTGACAACACCGCGCTAGCCACCGGTGATTGTCCCGAAGGTCCAGGAAGACACCGGCGGCTAGCGCCGTACCGCTAAGACGTTTGGCCAGTGCCTCCAAGATAACCCTCGGCAAGCCTTTGAAACAGCAGCACCTGTTGCTGCTCCCATTCACTGGGCTGATTCAATTCGCCGGCCATTAACTGAGCCGCCGCCGGGGCGCATTCGACGGCCGCGGCGGCATCAAGGAAGAGTGCTCGCGTCCTTCGCGCCAGGACGTCTTCGACCGTGACAGCCATTTCGTAACGCGTGGCCCAGATGACTTCGGCAGCGAGATAGGGCAATCGAGGATGCAGCAAAGCACCCCATGCTGCCTGGGTTCGTGACAATTCCGCAATCGTCTTTGCATCGCTGCCATAAATTCGAAGATTCGACGCAGCAAACGAATCGGCCGATGACTTCTCAGACCCGTGCAGTTGCAACCCAGCAGTGACGGATGGTTTGCGTGACAGTCCACCGGTTTGCTCCGCGCGGTTGATCAGGTCCTCGCCCATCTGTCGATACGTGGTCCATTTACCGCCGATAACAGTGATCAAGCCGCCTTCAGACGTATGAATAACATGTTCGCGAGAAAGGCTGGCCGTGGACCGTGTGTTCGACGGCGCTGCAACCAGTGGCCGAAGTCCTGCGAACATTGATCGCACATCAGATTCGACTGGGCTGCGTTTCAAATATCGTCCGGCGTGTTTCAGCAGATAGTCTATCTCCGAACGTCCCGGCTGAGGATCACGTTGCACTTCCTTCACGGCCAGATCGGTTGTGCCCAGCAACACTTTGCCGTGCCACGGAATCGCGAAGAGAACTCGCCCATCATCGGTTTCGGGAATCATCAACGCCGCTGAACCCGGCAGAAAATCGGCATCGAGCACCAGATGAGATCCCTGGCTCGGAGCGATCCGCGGCCGTGAATCATGCTCGCGAGAACGGCTCGCCGCATCGCCAGCTGAGTCTTCATCCATCTGCAAAATTGCATCGGCGAAAACTCCGGTCGCATTCAGGACGACTTTCCCTGCCAACGAGTATTCTCGCCCCGTCAATTGATCACGCAAAACAACGCCCGTGATCTTCGAGCCGCTTCGAATTAATCGCTCAACCTTCATATAGTTGGCGATAACAGCTCCTTTGGTGACGGCCGTGCGCGCCAGCGTGATGGCCAGTCGAGTATCATCGAACTGACCGTCGGCGTAGAGAACTCCGCCACGCAGACCTTCTCTGCGCAAGTTGGGAAGCTGCTGAATGGTTTGGTCGACCGACAAGCGGCGGGCTCGACCGTTCAACAACTGCCCGGCCAGCAGATCGTAAATTCTCATGCCCGCGTAGTAGAACGTACGAGCACCACGGCGGTACGTCGGCAACACAAAGTCCAGGGAATGCACAATATGCGGCGCGTTCTGGAGCAGTCGTTGGCGTTCCAGCAGCGAGTGTCGCACCATGCCGATCTGTCCCTGCCGCAGATAGCGAACTCCGCCGTGAATCAGCTTGGTTGAACGGCTGGACGTTCCCTGAGCAAAATCGTGCGACTCAACAAGCACCGTACGATGACCTCGCGAAGCCGCTTCAAGCGCCGCGCCGAGCCCTGTGGCTCCGCCGCCGATGATGATAACATCCCAGGGACTGCCACGTTCATCCAGCGCGGCAATCATGTCAGTACGATTCATGTGATCAATCCGTCAATCCCAGCGGAGAGTTGTCTGCGGAACCTCGTGACGCATTCATCACTCCCGCCAGCTCTGCTTGTCGTTCCATTTGGGCCTGAGCGGCCTCGCTTTAAAGAAATCATCTCACGCGACTACGGCAGGACGCGAAGAGTATGTGTTCCAGACTGCCAAAAATCCAATCGACGCCTGACCAACAGTTGCCATGATGGTAACAAGAGGCGTTGTCGTCGTTGGTCGTTTCAGGACACAAGGGTTCAGGACAAGAATAATCGCCTGTTCGTGCGATTCGATTCTTGTATCGCCAGATTTTTCGGTCGTATGCATTTCCATAATCAGCGTGAAGACCTTCTCCCGGGAACCCCGAATCGCACTTCGGGAGTTCCGTTTCTGCCGTGCGGCTCAGGTAATCCTCCGCCGGAAACCGTCGTCGGCTACGGAACTGTGGCAGCGGCTGGTTGGCTATGCTAGATTGAACGGGGAAATCTGGCTGATCATTAAATACTGGCCGAGTTTCTGAACGACACGGGCTCGCAGGAATCGTTTCCGATCTCCGGGGCTATGCGTCTGGACGTGACTAATCCTGTCTGTG
Organism: Planctomycetaceae bacterium; assembly: GCA_044235005.1. Classification (GTDB taxonomy): domain Bacteria; phylum Planctomycetota; class Planctomycetia; order Planctomycetales; family Planctomycetaceae; genus SXXK01. The sequence continues at coordinate 4,642 of JBIIIF010000360.1, forward strand.
AAGGCAAATTCAGCAATGAGTGAACGGGAAAAAGGGGCTCAGGACTGGTTCCGTAAAGGCACTGAGGCCATGAACCATAAAAACTGGCCATACGCGATTGAGTGCTTTACCAATTGCGTTCGGCTGATGCCCGAGCATCTCCTGTATCGACAATCCAAGCATGGCTGTCTTCGCAAGTCGTATAACGATAATGGTTCCGGGGCAAAGATGGCCGGGATGCGACTGATGGGCGTGAAGACGCGCCTGAAAAAATCGCGGATGCAGAAGGACTGGAAGAATGTTGAGGCGACTGCCGAGGAAGGTCTGCTCACAAATCCCTGGGATCCCCAGTTGTGGTTTGATCTCGGCGATGCCTGTGCAAATCAGAACAACATGAACGTGGCTCGCTACGCTCTGGAACGAGCTATCGAGTACGACAAAGACAACGTCGACTACAATCGCCGCATGGGGCACTTTCTGTTTGAACGACAGGAGTTCAAGGCGGCTCGACCTTACTTCGAAAGACTTTATAAACTGGTCCCAACCGACAGTGATGCTCGCACGATGATGGGCCGGTGCGACGCCGAGTCCACAATGAAGAGCGGCTATAACGATGCTGACAACACTCGCGATGTGAAAGTCGAACAGCCGGCAGCGCCGATGAATGCCTACGAAGCCGATCGACAGGCACGCCGCGGCGGTCCGAAGCCGGCCGATGCGCCGGGCGAATCAGAAGAAACGGATTTGATCCATGCGATTCGTAAGGATCCTCAGAACGTCAATCTGTATCTGAAGTTGGCGGAGTACTACAAAGGCACTCGTGAGTTTCCGAAGGCTGCCGACCAGTTAAGCAAAGCCCTGGAATTGTCAAAAGGCAATGCGGCTATCAGCGAGCAGCTTCAGGAAGTTCAGTTGATGATGTTGCGGAACGATCAGATCGAAGCCGAAGAGCGTTCTCGCAAAAACCCCGGCAAAGAACGCCTGATCGAAAAGGCGAAGGTGTTGAAGGCTGAATTGCTGGAAAAAGAAATCGCTTTTTACACGCACGGTGTTGAGAATAACCCCAGCGATCTGAAGAAGAAGTACGAGCTGGCCAAACGACTGTTTGATGCGAAGCAGTATTCCAAAGCGATTCCCCTGTTGCAGCAGGCCGTGGCCAATCCCACGATGAAGAATGCTGTGCTGGTTCTTCTGGGAGAGTGCTTTGTCCG
>JBIIIF010000120.1:0-19607 GCA_044235005.1 Planctomycetaceae bacterium
TTCACGGCGGAAGTTGTCGAGATGGTCTTCCGTCAAACGCCCCTCAAGGAACGCGCGGGCATACATCCCTGGTGACGCGTGGCCCTGAAAATAAACCATGTCGCCGGTGTGATCAGCAGTGCGAGCATGGAAGAAATGGTTCTGTGCCACTTCATACAACGTCGCGGAAGACGCGAACGTCGAAATATGTCCGCCGACTCCACCGCCTCTTTGATAAGCGCGGACGACCATGGCCATTGCGTTCCAGCGAACGTAACTCTTGATGCGACGTTCCATTTCCCGATTGCCCGGGAACTTCACCTGATCGGTATGATGAATCGTATTAATGTACGGAGTGTTGGCAGTGAAAGGCAACTTCACGCCGCGAGCGTAAGCGCGTTCCTGAAGACAAACCAGCAGGGCTTTCAGATGATCTTCACCGTATCGATGAAGAATGTCTTCGAGGGACTCGTACCATTCATCGAGTTCTTCCGGAGCAATCCCGGCAACCTGACCTTGAAATGCCTGATCCGACATTCGCTTCCCCAGAGATGAAATTCAACCAACAGGATCATTGAAAGGATGTGAGCCGAACTCACACAGAGAGCCTCAGATTTCCAGAGTCAGGATCTCCGGGCTTTCGTCGATCACACCACATACAATGCGCGCACCGACAGTCATCAGCCGACTTCGACAGTAACGATTATGTCGAATCTTCCACCACTTGTTCTGAACACCGAAATCTTCAATCCGCTCGCAAACCGTGTTAGGCACGGAGTTTTCGCAGATTCAGGATTTGTCACGGAAAGTGATCAGCAGAATCTGCTGTCGACTCAGAACCTCTCCATTTTCACTAGAGCGGCGGATTGTAGGATGACCGCCATTCCCATTCAATCCGGCATGCCAGACGCTCCGGATTCTCTCGAAGAACGCATCGGAATCAGTCTTTTGGGCCTGATTCTGGCCGTTTCGGACTCATTCTGGGGCAGGAATGACTGTTTTCAGCGCCCCTTCGAACTGCCGTCTCTCCCATGCGGAGACTAGTTTCAGGGCCTCACTTGCAAAAGCTCGCGAGAATCCTGAAACGAGCAGCAGTCCATTGTGTTGCCCAACAACCCTGAGCGGCTGGCTCCCTCTGAATCCACGAAGAACCAGCATAAAAGCAATCGTGCATGGAATCAGTATCATTCCGGAGTCACGGCCGATGCCAAACAACGAGATCAGGACGATGGCCGCAATCGTCAGAAACAAAATGATGCCAAGTCGGATCTTCTGCCTGCGAACGAGTCTCTCCGAGATATACCAGCTCACCTCAACGGTCTTGCGAAACAAAATCGACAGCAGGATCAGCCCCGCCGCGACCGCGACAATCCCGAACGTGAAAGCGAGCTGCGTCAAGCTGAAGACCATCACCCCCGGCACGGTTCTGCTCGATGAGACCACGGCTGAAACAACCACGATCAGACTGATCGCACACATGATGTTCCGAGGAACGACGATCTACTGACTGCACCAACGCAATTGAGAGCTTCTGCGGACGAGGCCTTGATTTTCACCGCTCAGCACACAGATCTTCGGGAGATCAATCTTCCAGATGCCGGCGGTAACGTTGTGATTGATCAGGAACTCCGTATCCGGCGCCAAGCCGGCCTCCGAGGTCGGAGCCTCCGGAGCTTCGTAAGGGTTGAATTGAACCTTGTCGCAAGACATTCGAGCTGTTCCGCTTTTTTAGCACTCGATCCAACCTGAAAAGGTTCTTTTAACTGCAGAGCCTCGAAGCGGATTCTAAAATCGTCAGCCGGGAATAAAATCGACAAGCGGAAATCCGGGCAGCCGAATGCGGTGGACTTCCAGCAAGTCAATGGGCACTCAGGCAAACGCCCCCCCCCAAAAAGTGCACCAATCGCATCAACTCGACGCAACGTTCGCAACGTCCCCCTTTCCGCCTTGCAACGACAGCATCGAAACGGAGCCCGGGACCAACTCGCCGTGTCAACCCGCCATTGACTCAACCCGCTCGAATGCCATCGCAAAAATGCTCGACAACTTGCTGAACAGGCAAATTAACAACCACGAGTAATGCCGCCAGAACTGCCCCGATGGCGACTCGTGCGGAGACCCTCCCGCCCCGGATTGAACTCTTAACTTAAGACGACAATGAAGCCTTAATGACGGGCCTCCTCGGCATACACTTCGCCTGAGCAGTGCCAAACTTTGCGTGATCCGACTAGACTGTCACGCCAACCTCAGCGCATAAAAAAAGCCCTTCGGCGGTGAGCAGGTGCGGGGACTGAACGTCGAAGAGGCTGGGGAAGCTGCATCTGGCTGGGTGACCGTGAGCAGCGAGTGTATTCTTCGTTCAACACTTACTCATCCATGCCGAAGGGCGCTGGGTGATTTCTGGCAGATGCATTGAACGTGCCAATTCTGCCGATTTTTATTTCTCGCCGGTAAGCTTCGAAAAAGTGTGTCATCCGACGCAAAAACAAGCCTGGCAAGCAGATGGCGCTCAACACCTCGGCGCCGAAACCGCGCGACGCTTGAATCTTCAGCGCCGAACTCCTACCGTTCATCCAATTCGTCAGCGCCGAGTCGCGCTGAGATGGGAAGAATAGGGGAATTTTTTGTGAAACTGTGGTACTCGAATAATCAGGGCGGAACGCAAGATTACCGCGCCTTCGTTGCGACATGCACGGGGCTCGTGGTGACGTATTGCGTCACGGTGCTCTGGAACGTGGCCACGTTTCCCGATGTAGGACTTCGTTGCTTGCTCCCGGATGGCCCCGCGCCGATTTCGGCTCACGAAATTCCGGATCTTCGCCCTCCATTCGCTTCTTTAGGTGACGGCAGCGGCGCGGTCGCTCGAAGCAGAATTTCCCGGGTTGTACGGTTCCGACCGCTGGCAAGTTGGCCGCAAGCGGTATCGGTTTTGTCTCAAACGGCGGGCACGCATAAACGTCGAGCGGTTTCGCTGGCGGCTCAGGCTTTACCCATCACCCCGGTACCCGTTGCGGCTGTTGCGGAACCAACCCCGCGAAAAACGATTTCACGGCCCTTCTCCGGAATTGAGATTTGGGAATGGAGTCGCCCGGATTCTGTGATCAACTCTTCCTTTCCCAGAGCAGGCGACCAACTGCTTCGACTCAATGGTCGCCAGATCGGCACTTTTCTGGATTTCGTCTCCGCTCTGGAGTCGTTGCGGTCCGCCAAGATTCCTCCCGGCGGGCAGCTCGCTCCGGAGTCAGACCCGGCAAAGCTGAGAGTTCCTCCTTTGGTTGAAGTCTACAGTGCGGACCCTTCTCAACCCTCACAACGACTCGTGGAAATCGTTTACCGTCGCCCCGGGGCCGCTCATCAGCAGGTGGAAAGTCGCGTGTACGTGCCGGTCCACCCGGTGAACGTTGGCGAAGTCTCCCTCACGATCTTCTGGTTCGTCTGTCAGCTTTCGATTCTGGCCATCGCGTTGACGTCTTATTGGTATCGGCCTTTTGATCGAGTTGCTCAGAACTTCTGCCTGATGTGCTGTGCAGCGATGGGTGCATTCGTTCCCGGATTTCACTGGTGGATCCTGGCGAATAACCCATTACTGAACATTCCTTTTATCGTTTGCGCGGCGATGCTGCCGTGCCTGGTGCTGAACTTCTTTCTGGTCTTCCCCAAAGAGCCTGAGTTCGTCCGAGGACGGCGCGGACTTGTTCTGAGCGCTGCGTTCGGCGTGGCCGGAATGATTTGCGTATCTCTGGTCGTGATTTACTGGGCAGCATGGAGCCTGAACGGCAGCGATACTCTGAATGTGTTCCAGAAGTTGGCTGTGCTGTCACAGATTGCTGTTCACGGATCCGCCTCAACGGTCGCCTCGGTGGCCCATGCGACTTCGCTGCTGTCATTGCTGCGATCGATGGTGCATGTGGCAATCATGTTTGCATCACTCTATTTCGCGATCACGGTGGCAAAGCTGGCGTTCAGCTTGATCCGACTGGAGACGCCTCATGAGCGTCGCCAGGTGGCCACAATTCTTGGGGCCGCGTTGCTGTCGACGATTCCCATCGGCTATACACTTTACCTCGCGTTCTTTCGAAAAGTCGACTTCGCTCTCGGGCATGCTCAGATCCCGATGTTTATTGCGAGCATGTTGTTTATGGCGGCTTACTCGCACGGCATTTTTCGCCATCGCCTGATGCTGGCTGAAGAGGGCGACGACAAGAGCCGCCGCTATGTGCTGATGTCGATGATTGTGTCGGGCGGCTTCGCAACGTTACTCGCGGTCGGAGGTGTATTTACTCATTCGTACAGCCTGCCGCTGAACTCGACAACGACTCAGCAATTGTCGCTGTTCTTCATCCTGCTGCTCGCGGCGGGCCTCAGCTTGTGGGTCCGCGATCGATTGCAGGCCATTGTGGACCGCAGATTCTTTAGTGAGAAATACCAACTCGACCGAGCGATGCAGCAACTAAATCGTTCCGCGGCTTACCTGGCCGAACCGTCCGGGATGGCCGACATTACGCTGAAGACGTGTCAGGACGTCATGGATGCCTCATGGGCGATCATGTACGTTCGCGACGGACAGGGTGTGTTTCGTCTGATCGGAACCCGTTCCACTTCGGCCGCGACTGCTCAACTGCGCCCCGAGCAAGTACAGGTCGATGTGCCGGGCGAATCGGTGATTCATCGCATTCCGTCGGCCAATCGCGAAGCCATGTCGCCGATGCAGCAGTTGCTCCATGATCTGCGAGCCGAACTGTTATGCGTGATGGAAGGCGAAGGCGGAGTTCACGGTGTCATCATTCTGGGACGTCGTCGCGGCGGCGCGGTGTTCAGCGCTGAAGATATCACGTTCCTTCACGCGATCGCTCAGATGAGCGTTTTGGCTCTGCACAGCTCTCGCGCGAATCAGGCGATGGCTCAATTGGACGCGGAACTGAAGATGAAGATGGATCGCATCGCCGAACAGCAACGCCAAATGGCCGCGCTGCGAGCCGAACTGACGTCGCTTCAGACCGATGCGGGACAGGCCCCGGTTCTGGCGTCGGATCAGGGTTTTGATCGCGAAGGTGTTCGAGGCAACAGTCCAGCTTTGTTGGATGTGCTGGATCAGGTTCGCAAGGTCGCTCGCAGTTCGTCGACGGTTTTGATTCGCGGCGAAAGCGGGACCGGCAAAGAGTTACTGGCCAAAGTCATTCATCGCAACAGCGATCGTGCGGCCGGAAATCTCGTCTGCGTGAATTGTGCGGCTCTGTCATCCTCGCTGCTGGAAAGCGAATTGTTCGGACATGTGAAGGGCGCTTACACAGGTGCTCATGCCGATAAAGCCGGGCGATTTCTGGCGGCGAATGGAGGCACCCTGTTTCTGGATGAGATCGGCGATATCTCCCACGAGACGCAGGTCAAGCTTCTGCGAGTTCTTCAGGAGCGATGCTTCGAACCAGTCGGCAGCGACAAAACAATTCAGGTGGACGTGCGACTTGTTGCGGCGACCAATCGCAACCTTGAAGAGATGATTTCCAAAGGACAGTTTCGAGCCGACCTGTTTTATCGCCTGAACGTCGTCGCGCTGACACTGCCGCCACTGTGTGAACGTCCCGGTGATCTAGCGGAGCTGGTCTTTTTCTTTCTTAGTCGAGCTGCCCAGAAGTCGAGGAAGCAAATTCGACAGATTGACCCCAGTGCCCTGGCCGCTCTGGAGAATCATCCATGGCCCGGCAATATTCGTGAGCTGGAAAACGTGATCGAGCGAGCCGTTGTGCTGGCCGACAGCGACATTATTTCTCTGGCCGATCTGCCCCCGGAACTACGTCACGCCAGCGACGAAGGACGCCCCGCGATTGGAACTCGCCGCTCTTCGACGTCAACGCTGCCATCGCTCACTGTCCGCAGTCTTGCTCGCCGAGTCTCAGATCCCGAAAGTTTTTCGGGATCAAACTCTTCCCAGCTACGTGAAACGCAATCCGAAGAACAGCAACTTCGCGAAGCCCTGCGAACCGCCAACGGCAACAAAGCCGTCGCCGCAAGACAACTCAACCTGCCCCGAAGCACGTTCTTCAGCAAGTGCAAGAAGTACGGGATTTCGTAAGGAATGTGTTTTCGGTCGTGGCCACCGTACTCCAAAATCGATTCCGCATGTTGCTGAATTGTGAATCCGTCGACTGTCTGGCATGATGTAACTGGCGGATTGTCACCACTTCTGTTGTCTCAGCCTGAATGTGTTGTTGGCCCATGAGCAGTAAACGCGCGATGGCACAGTTGCTTCGACATCTGGCAGGGACCGGGGTGACTCATCTGCCGAAAGTCGATGTTCCCACGCCTTCGCGAGTGCTTGGAAAGCCCAGGCCGAGCCTTGCCGTGGCGGAGACGGCGGTTGCGAGCGAGAAGGCCCCGTCGGCGGCTGAGACTGGCCCCATAGCGCCGCGAACCCCAGGCCGTCTTGAGACTGGCACACCAGTGGCGGAGATGAAGCGTCCGTCTTCTGTTCTGGAACCCGCTCACTCCGCCAAAGCAAGCTTGCAGGCCGGGCCGTTTCCGGAAACGAAGATGGTCATGGAGACCACCTATACAGATCTCAGCAGTCGACGCGAAGCGCTCAACGTGCTGGCGAAATGTGTGGCGGGGTGTCAGCGGTGTCCGGAACTGGCATCGCGGAGAACTCAGACGGTCTTTGGTGTTGGCAGTCCGACGGCGGACATCATGTTTATCGGCGAAGCTCCGGGGGCTGAGGAAGATGCCAAAGGCGAGCCATTCGTGGGGCCAGCCGGGCAGTTGCTCAACAAGATCATTGAGGCCAGCCAATTAAAGAGAGAAGACCTCTATATCTGCAACATTCTGCGTTGCCGGCCACCCGGAAACCGTAACCCGCTGCCGGACGAAGTCACCAACTGTCGGGAGTTCCTGGATGCTCAGATTCACGTTGTCCAGCCGAAATACATCGTCTGTTGGGGGACGGTGGCTGCTCAGAATCTGCTGAATGAAACTCAAGCGGTCGGAAAGCTCCGTGGCAAATTGTTTGATTATCGAGGCATCAAGGTGATGTGCACCTACCATCCGTCTTACTTGTTGCGGAACCCGGCGGCGAAAAAGCAGGTTTGGGAAGACATGAAGTTCTTCATGAAGCACCTTGGGGTCGAGTTGCTATAGTTTTCTGGGTTTCGGGGAATGGGGGCTCTCAAGTCATCTACCCGAAAATGACAAGGCGTGGCCTTGCGGCCGTGAAGTCAGGATTCGGCATAAAAGTCTGGGAAATACGAGCGTCTGACATTGTCAGGAACAGTTCAATTGGACGGAATCCGACATTCCCGGGAGTCGGCTGAAGATTGAGGCGGATGAATTCCGAATCTAAAAGGCCATGAAACTGTTGACGAAACCCTGGAAACTCTCATAATCCCGCCCCGAAGCGGTCTTCCAGCCGAACCAGCATTATTTCTGGCTGTCTGGAACGGGTGTTTGCAGGGCTCAGAGATGTTCGGTGAAGAGATTTGCCGTGACATTTTTGGTGAAGTTGCTGTCAGCAGCCTTTTCCCAGAGACTGGTTCGTTACAATTTGTTCGTGTTTCGCTGGAACACAAAACCATTGCGGGTGTAGCTCAGTTGGTAGAGCATCACGTTGCCAACGTGATTGTCGAGGGTTCGAGTCCCTTCACCCGCTCTTTTTTATTGCCTCCCGGGCCAATAAAACCGGTGGAGGCCGGCCATCAACAGTTCTGGGAAATTGAGAATGAGTTCTGACGCAGGTCAAGCGGTTGCTGAAGGTGTTGACGAGAACAGCGATCGCATGTCGCTCCAGGTTCAGATTCGTGATGTCGGCTCCTGCCGCAAGCACGTCTCCGTCACGATTCCGGAAGCCGACATCGCCGACATTCGCGATGATGCCCTGGCAGAGTTGAGCTCAAAAGCTCAAGTGCCCGGCTTCCGAGTTGGCAAAGTGCCGCGAGCCATCCTTCTGAAGAAGTTCAAGAAGGAAATCAGTTCGGACATTAAGCAGAAGCTGTTGCTGGCAAGTCTTGAGCAACTCTCGGACGAATACGAGATTGAGCCGATCAGCGAGCCAAAGATCGACGTCGACAGCCTCGACATTCCGGAGACTGGCGATTTTCACTACGAATTTGAAGTTGAAGTTCGCCCAGACTTCGATCTGCCGGATTACGCTGGCATTCAGATCAATCGCTCCACTGGTGAGCCGACTGAAGAAGAGTTTAAGGCTTACAAAGAGCAGTTTATCTCTTCTTATTCAGAACGCGTCACGACTGATGCATCAGCGGCTGCTGGTGATTCCATCATTTGTGACATTACGTTTACCCATGATGGTAAGATGATCAATGAGGCGAAGAACGTCTCTGTCACGCTGTTTTCTCGCCTGAACTTCCAGGACGCGGCTCTGGAAAATTTCGAGCAATTGCTGGCAGGTGCGAAAGCTGGCGACACGAGAGAAGGTCAGATTACGATTTCTCTGCAGTCGCCGATCGTGGAAATGCGTGGCGAGAAGGTCGGCGTAGCATTCAGCGTGACCGAAGTTCAGAATCTTCAGGTTCCAACTGTCGACGCTGAGTTCTGTGAGCGACTTGGTGCTGCGGATGAGGCGGAACTCGATGGTATGCTCCGCAGTGCTTTGACTCGTCAGGTGGAATACCAGGAACGTCAGGAAACTCGCCGTCAGGTTCTCGACAAGATCACCGCATCGGCTGATTGGGATCTGCCAGAATCTTTGGTTCGCCAGCAGACCGAAAATGCTTTGCGACGCGAAGTGCTCGAGATGTCACAAGCCGGGTTTACTCAGGAGCAGATCCTGGCTCGCGAAAGCCAGATTCGTCAGGAAGCCCTGGAGACAACTCGCCAGGCTCTGAAGGAGCACTTCGTTCTCGACAAGATCGCAACTCGAGAAAACATCGAGTGCGACCAGTCGGACATCGATCGTGAGTTGTTGATGATGTCATTCCAGAGTGGTGAGCCTGTTCGCAAACTGCGTGCTCGAATGGTAAAAACCGGAATGATTGAGAACCTGGAAGCTCAGTTGCGTGAGCGAAAGGCTGTGGACTTCATCCTCGCCTCCGCCAGCTTTGTTGAGGTTCCTCGTAAGCCGGCCGAGGCTGTTAATGCCGCCTCGCTGCGACTTGCGGTGTGTGGCCGAATGAGTTCAAGTCTCATCGATGATGCCACTCCCGAGGATTCTGAATAATCGAAACTACAAGAAACAGACAGGCGCGCGTAGGATGACGCGACGCCTGTTTTTGTTTAAAGACCGATTCTGAAAATGGTCCGGCCTGCTTCAGTCCGGAAGATCTTGGAAGCACAGTTCTCAGCAGGATAAAGCGAATGAAGGACCCGCGATTCGACTACATGCCAATGGCAGCCCGAGAATATTCGGCTCAACGTCAGATGACGGTCGGCGATCTGCTGCTTGACAATCGGATCATTTTCCTGGACGGCCCGATTCACGACGGCAGTGCAAATCTGATCGTCATGAAGATGTTGTTCCTGCAATCAGAGAATCGTCATCAGGACATTCATCTTTATATTAACTCGCCAGGCGGTTCTGTCACCGCGACTTTGGCGATCTATGACATTATGCAGTTCGTCGAATGTGACGTGGCCACGTACAGCGTCGGCCTTTCCGCCAGTGGTGGAGCGATTCTTGTGGCTGGCGGGGCACCCGGAAAGCGGTTCGCTCTGAAGCATTCCAAGATCATGATCCACCAGCCTTATGGTCAGGTCGGCGGTCAGGTCTCCGATATTGAAATTCAGGCTCGCGATATCCTGGCCGCTCGTCAGTTGCTGAACGAGATTCTGGCCGAACACACGAAGCAGCCAATCGAGAGAATTGCCAAGGATACTCAGCGAGATCACTACCTGAATGCGGTCGATGCCAAGGCTTATGGTCTGGTCGATGAGATTCTGGAACGCCCTCCGAAAGAAAAGAAGAAGTAGTTTGCTGCTTCAGTGAATTGCTCGAACGGGTGTGCTGACTTCGAATCAAAAATCATCTCTGCGGGATGCCGGACATGACAGTTCTTGTTCCTTATGTCATTGAGAAAAATGGTCGCGACGAACGCGCGATGGACATCTACAGCCGACTGCTGAAGGATCGGATCGTGATCCTGGGCAGCGGAGTGAACGACGATGTGGCCAACAGCATCGTTGCTCAGTTGCTGTTTTTGCAGTTCGATGACCCCAAGGCTGATATTCACTTTTATATCAACAGCCCAGGTGGATCGATCACGGCAGGCATGGCAATCTACGACACCATGCAATACATCAGTTGTGACGTGGCAACCTACTGCATTGGCCAGGCAGCCAGCATGGGTGCAATTCTTCTGACTGCAGGTACGCCTGGCAAGCGAAATGCTCTGCCAAACGCACGCATCATGATTCATCAGCCTTTGGCCGGCATGGAAGGCACAGCCACTGAACTGGAGATTCATGCCAAAGAAGTGCTTCGAATCAAGGGCAAGATGAATGACATTCTGCTTAAGCACACTGGCCAGACACTGACAAAGATCGAAGAAGACACGGACCGTGACAATTTCATGTCCGCCGATGAAGCCAAGCAGTACAACCTGATCGACAATGTTCTGCAGAAACTTGGCTGATCGATTATTGATCGTGCCCTGATGATGTCACAATACAAGCCGCCTCTGGTTTCCAGAGCGGCTTTTTTTGTCACTTTTGTTTGACGAGCTTCCGCGATGCAATCACGCACCATTCACGTTCCGTCAATGCGTCGATATCTGGTCCCGTTTGATCCTAAACGAGTACCGCATCTTTTCACCGACGTCCTTGTCATCGGAGGCGGGATTGCAGGGATCCGAGCGGCTCTGGCTGTTGATCCCTCGCTGCGGACTGTAGTGGTCACAAAAGATTCTCTGCAACATTCCAACAGCGCTTATGCGCAGGGGGGAATCGCGGGAGTTTTGGACCCCCTTGATGATTTTTCCAACCATGTCGCCGACACGATTGCGGCGGGTAAAGGGCTTTGTCATGAAGAAGTCGTTCAACTGGTGATTCGTGAGGCACCACAGCGAATTCGTGAATTAAGCGAGTACGGCGCTGAGTTTGACAAGGTTGATGGGGAGTTGGCTCTGACACTGGAAGGCGGTCACAGTCATCCGCGAGTGGCCCATGCGCTGGGAGATGCAACGGGCCAGGAAGTAATGCGAGCCATGAACCGGCGTGCGTCCGAGGCGACTCATATCGATATCTGGCCCAAAACGTTTACGCTTGATCTGTTGACTCATGAAGGCATCTGCCGCGGAGCCCTGGTCTGGAATCCGAATCATGGTCGCACGTTTGTCTGGGCCAAACAGACGATTCTCTGCACCGGCGGTGCGGGAGCGTTGTATCGAGAAACGACAAATCCACAGATCGCCACAGCAGACGGACACGCCGTTGCTCTTCGCGCGGGTTGCACTTTGCGCGATATGGAGTTCATGCAGTTCCATCCCACGGTGCTGTATATCGCGGGCAGTTCACGTTATCTGATTACAGAAGCAGTTCGCGGCGAAGGCGCTCATCTGGTTGATTGTTTTGGGCATCGATTTATGCACGATTACAATCCAGCCGGTGAACTGGCGCCCCGCGATGTGGTCAGTCAGGCGATTACTCAGCAGATGGCAAAAACAGCGCATCCGTGTGTTTATCTTGATCTGTCGCCGATTGAGGCCGACCGAATTCGTCTGCGTTTCCCGCATATCGGCAAAGTCTGTGCTGATTTCGGACTGGATCTGACTCGCGACAAAGTCCCTGTCCGTCCCGGAGCCCATTATATGATCGGCGGCGTGACAACAGATCTCGATGGTCGAACAACATTGCCCGGACTGTGGGCTGCCGGAGAAGTGACCTCCAGCGGGTTGCATGGCGCAAATCGACTGGCCAGCAACAGTCTTCTGGAAGGAGTTGTCTTCGGGCTGCGTTGTGGACGAAATGCTTCACAGGTGGCGATGAGCCAGCCGGACACATTCTCAGCACCACCCATCGAATCACGTTCAACACGGGAAATTCTCCGCGGCGATGAACAACTTGACCTGACAGACATCCGAAATGCTCTCAGGAGCCTGATGTGGCGAAGTGTGGGCATTAGTCGCAATGAAACTGAGCTTGCTGCGGCTCGCCAGCAACTGGATTTCTGGGCCAACTATGTCTGCCGCAGAGATCTTAGCGAGCCGGCCGGCTGGGAACTGCAGAACATGATGCTGGTCGGACGTGCTATGGCGGCGGCGGCTTTGGAACGACGTGAAAGCCGTGGTGTACATGCTCGCAGTGACTTCCCGGAATCGCTGGAGAGTCAGAAGAGTCACATCTGTGTTTTGCCAGAATGATGGGATTTATGGGAGTTATGGGAAGAATAAAGGGGGCGGCGAGGTTTAAGCGACCTTGATTTGCGTAGGGTTTAGTCGCGTGCAAGGTGCTGATTCCTTGCGAATCATGCGGCCTGAGCCGACTAACCTCGCCTAACTGATCCGATCTTCTGTATCGTTCCTGCTGAATTCAGCGGTTTTACAGAATCTGGAGTTTGTTCCATGGCGGGTTCAGTTCGGCTGGTCCTCACGTTTCACAATCATCAGCCGGTCGGAAATTTTGACGGCGTCTTTGAGCAGGCTTATCGGGACAGCTACCTGCCGTTTCTGGACGTGATGCAGGACTATCCGGAGATCCCGTTTGGACTGCACACATCCGGCAGTCTGCTGGAATGGCTGGAGCCCAATCATCCGGAGTACATCGATCGCCTCCGCCGAATGGTGGCCTCGTCGCAGGTCGAAATCATCGGCGGCGCTTTCTATGAACCGATTCTGGCCAACATTCCGCGTCGTGACCGCATCGGGCAGATTCAGACTTATACGCAGCACCTGAATCAGTTGTTCAACACGAACGTGCGCGGGATGTGGTTGCCGGAGCGTGTTTGGGAACAATCGTTCGCGAGTGATATTGCGGCGGCCGGGATTCAATACACCATCATCGACGACTATCACTTCCGTTGCGCAGGCATTCCGCAGAATGAACTGGCCGGTTACTACGTGACCGAAGACGAAGGTCGCCTGCTGTTTGTATTTCCGGACAGCGAAAAGCTGCGTTACCTGATACCGTTTTCGAAGCCGGAGGAATGCATCGACTACCTTCGCGAAGTCGCCTCACAGTATGACGATGCCGTAATTGTGTTTGGCGATGATGGTGAGAAGTTTGGATCATGGCCTGAAACCTACAAACACGTCTACGAAGATCGCTGGTTGCGGAAGTTTCTCGACCTGCTGCGAGATAACGAATCTTGGCTGAAGGTGACAACTCCATCCGGCGTGCTCGATCACGTCGCGCCGATCGGACGATGCTACCTGCCTGATGCCAGCTATCGTGAAATGACTGAGTGGGTTCTGCCTCCCGCCGCGCAGAAGGAGTTCGTGTCTTTAACCCGGATGAACGCGGATGATGCGGACTGGCAGCGACTGGTCCGGTTTACTCGCGGCGGCTTCTGGCGCAACTTCCGGACTCGTTATCCGGAAAGCAATGAGATGTACGCTCGGATGATCGACGTCAGTAATCGGCTGGGCGTCATGCTGGCCGATCAGACGCTGGATGACGATCAGCGAGAACTGCTGATTGATGCTCGCACGCATCTCTATCGTGGTCAGTGCAACTGCAGCTATTGGCACGGAGCCTTTGGCGGGCTCTATCTGCCTCATCTTCGCAACGCGATTTATCATGAACTGATTGAAGCGGACACGTTGCTTGAGCGAGTCACTCGTGAGCCCGGAGCGTGGGTGGATGTCGCGACCGCGGATTACAATCTTGATGCACGACAGGAAGTGAAGCTCAGCAATCATCGACTTTCGGCCTTCCTGTCGCCGGCGACTGGTGGCCACATGTACGAGCTGGATGTGCGTGCCAACGGCGTCAATTTATTGGCCACGTTGAACCGTCGTCCGGAGCCGTACCATCAGCGGATCATTGATTTCGGTCGCAACGTCGAATCGGACGAAGATGCAGATCTGGCATCGATCTCTCGCGATGTGAAATTCAAACAACCAGATCTCGACAAGAAAATTGTCTACGACACCTGGCCGCACAAGAGTCTTGTCGATCTGTTCCTGCAGCCTCAGTTGACCTTCGAAGAGTTTCGTCGAGGCGAAGGCCTGATCGGCGACTTCGCGACGGGAACTTACGAAGCCAGCATTCGCAAGGGTGAGCAGAAGATTGCCGTCGAAATGCGTCGCCGTGGTTCGGTCAGCGGTCTGACTGGTGAGATCCGCAAGATCGTGATCATGTCGGCCGATCGACCGAACGAAATTCTGATTCAATATCAGGTTTCCGGGTTTGCGAAAGACGTTCCTCTGCATCTGGCCGTTGAGCTGAACTTTGCCGCGATGCCGGGTGGAGCAAACGACCGCTATTATTATGACAGCACCGGCCAGCGTCTGGGCACATTGGATGCGACTCTGGATCTGGCGAGTGCTGAACGTCTGAGCCTCGTTGATGAATGGCTCGGCCTGGATGTCTCTATCGAGGCCTCTCGCGCCGCGGGCTTCTGGACCATGCCGATCGAAACCATCAGCCAGTCAGAAGGCGGATTTGAAGCGGTTCATCAGAGCGTGTGTATACTGCCGCACTGGGAATTCGTCATGCCGGAACAAGGACCGTGGGTGGTCGATCTGCGAGTGCTTGTGGACTCAAGCGTCGCCGCCGCTCGAAAACTGGCCAGCATAACACCCCGCGCAGTTCTGACACCGATGACATCGGCGGGCAGTTCTGCGCCGATGTGATACGCTCACATTGGTCTGGGCTGGTAGGATAACATTTCGTCGGCTCCGGTGGGCGCCTTCATCGTGTTGCCCCTGATGTCTTCGATCGGAATCATCGTTGGCGCAGTGGCACTCGATAATCCCGATTTCGCACGGAGGAATGGGATCAGAGGAATGATTTCAACTTAGCCTGCCAGTACATTGATTGCTCCGCATTCACTCCGGTGTCGTTCGCTGTCTGAACTTTCCACCGGGGTGACTTTCACTGCCGACGATCAATGAAACACATCTTCTCAATCCTGACCGCGATTCTGTTCATACCGCTGGCGACGGGATACGCCGCGGAAAAAAGCCACGTCGAGAAATCCGACGTGATCGTCTACGGCTCAACACCCGGTGGCTTTTGCGCGGCAATCGCCGCGGCGCGCGAAGGGGCTTCGGTCATTTTGCTGGAGCCGACGCAGCACGTCGGTGGTCTCAGCACAGGCGGACTAAGTCATTGTGACTCGAACCAGATGCGCCGCGAAACGTTGCTGGGGCTTTTCGATGAATGGCACACCAGAATCGTCAAGGACTACACGGACCGCGGTTTGCCAGCTCCCTACGATCCAACGCTCAAGAATCAGGCTCTCTGGACCTTCGAGCCTCATGTCGCCATGCGAGTGACGAAGGCGATGCTGGAGGAAGCGGGCGTCGTGGTGCATACCGGTCGTTACCTGAAATCAGTGACGATGGAAGGCCCGCGCATCACGTCTCTCGTGACGAAGGACGGCACTTTCGAGGCAAGAGTTTTCGTGGATGGCACCTATGAAGGCGACCTGATGGCAGCGGCAGGTGTGGATTGGACGATCGGTCGCGAAGGACGTGCGGAGTATGGCGAATCGTATGCCGGGAAACGCTACCCGAAGGCGAAAATGAACATCAGCGGCTTCGATGATGCGGGCAATCTTCTGCCGCTCGTGACGACCAGTGAAGCGGGCCCCGACGAGGCCGGTGACAAAAACATCATGACATACAGCTTCCGGCTTTGCCTCACGCGCAACCCCGAGAAGTTTGTACCGATACCAGCACCAGCCAACTACGATCCAGCCCGCTTTGAACTGGCTCGCCGCGTTTTCAAAGCCGGTGTGCTCAAAGTTGGCCTCGACCTTTATCCGCTGCCCGGTGACAAACTGGACGGCAACAACTCCATCGGCGGCCAGATTTCACTTGGCCTTGTCGGTGGCTGCAACACGTGGCACAGTGCCGATGAGGACGGTCGAGAAAAGATCTGGGAGGAGCATAAGCAATACACGCTTGAGTTCCTCCATTTCCTTCGCACCGACTCTGCCGTACCAGCAAAGGTTCGCGAGAAGTTTGACAAGCTGGGCCTGTGCAAAGATGAGTTTGCAGAGACGGCTCATTTTTCGCCCGCGCTTTATGTGCGTGAGTCGCGGCGGATGAAGGGGATGTACGTACTTTCGCAGAAGGATATCATAGATTCACCGGAGAAGGAGGACGCGATCGCCATCTCATCGTTCCCGATTGATTCGCATGACTGTCAGCGTGTAGCGCTGAAGGACGGCGGCGTCATCAATGAGGGCACGATCTTCCCGGTGCGCGTCCCGGACACGGGCGTTGGCTATGCTTACCACGTGCCCTACCGCTCTGTGCTGCCTCAGGAGACGCAATGCAACAACCTTCTTGTGCCCATCGCGCTTTCAAGCACACATGTGGCCATGTCATCGCTTCGCATCGAAGGAGCGTGGATGGCCATCGGACAGGGAACTGGTGTCGCAGCGGCACTCGCAGCAAAAGAGAACGTGCCCGTGCAGGATCTGCCCTATCCAGTCCTTCGAGCTCGCCTCCTCGCGCGGCGTCAGGTACTCACTCTTCCGCCACCCCCTGAGAAAAAGAAATAAGCCGGTACGTCGGGCTCAAGCCTTAGACGATACACGGTTGCCTCTTCGAGGCCAGGGATTATGTTGGCCCCGGGACCTGCGCGAAACGGGATGATGCCCTGTCCACCGATCGCGCTGCAAAGGCGCTGCAAATTCCTGTCTGGGTTCCTACGCTGGCTTTGATGGTTGAATCATTGTCACTGAATCCGGCACACAATCGCGACGTCTTAAGACAACTCCATCAGACGCAACGGGACTGCACCCCTGCAAACAAATGAAACCTTGCCGTATCCCACTGAGTAGGATAGCATTGGCGGGAGTGTGAAAGCGGTCTTTATCGAAACCTCAGAATTCACGGAATGAGTGTCGGAACACCTGACCGACGACCTGTATTCGTCGCTTCAACAGGAATTGATGGCCGATCCGGAAAAGGGCAATGTCATGAAGGGATGTCGAGGACTTCGCAAAGTTCGCGTTGCCGATCCCAAACGTAAAAAGGGGTAACGGGGTGGCGCGAGGGCCATTGACCTTCATGTTCCGGAAGCACGATGGTTCTATATGCTCGACATCGACGGCAAGGACGAAAAGGACAATCTTTCGAACAACGAAAAGAAGCTTCTGAGTGAATGGTGTGATGAGCTTCGAAAAGAAGCTAACGCATCATTGCAGAAGCAAAAGCAGAAAGGAAAGAAATCATGAAGACGCGAGACCGAAAGCCGTTGTTTGAGCGACTGAAAAAGGGGCTCAATGAAGGAATCGCTCATGCCAAAGGCGAATTGACGCTCAGAACGGTCGCGACCCCTGATCCGCCTCCAGAGATCGACGCGGAAACTCTCGCAGGCGTGCGGGCTCAGTCGGCCATGTCTCAGCGTGTTTTCGCCAGGATGCTTAACGTTTCTCCGAAGACGCTTCAAAGCTGGGAACAAGGAGTTCGCCAGCCGTCGGATGCGTCGCGAAGACTGCTGCAGGTCTTCTGCGAGGAACCAGAAGTCCTCTGTCGCATTGCCGGCCTGCCCGTGGTGCATCTTTCCGGAATACGCACAAAGACGTTGCCATCCGGCGTGCGAACGATTGTGATATCACGATGAAAGATGGAACGTGACTAAGTCACTCAGCCAGCGGAAATGCCTTTCGAGCGTCGCCTTGCGGGGGTATACTGTCGGAAACAACTGCCTTCATTCAGTCGTGATCGAGAGCCAATGTTCATGCCAAAGACCATTAGTGAAGAGATTGACAGTTTCTCCAGCTACGCACGCAGACATTCCAGCGAAGTCGAGAGTCTTGATGTTCTCTATCGTCGTTGGCGAGAAGAGTGCGAGCGTGACGAGGTCGTGGCAGCAGTTGAGCAGGGAGAAAAGGACGCAGCAGCCGGGCTCGGTCAAAATGCGGCAGATGTTTTCTCCGAACTTCGACGCCAACTCGGCATCAACGAATGAAGTACACGGTCGAAATCCTCCCACGAGCCATTGCAGAGCTTCGCTCAATTGTGCTCTGGTGGGCCGAGCACCGTTCGACAGAACAGGCAGGACGCTGGATGATCGAAATGGAAGCAGCCATCGCTGGCCTTTCGGATTATCCGGAAAGGCACCCAATTGCGATTGAGGGCGACCGGTTTTCATTCGAAGTCCGTGAAATGCACTTTGGGCTGCACCGGAGCAAAACACATCGCGTTCTGTTTGCTGTTCGTGACGATGTTGTAAGGATCTATTCTGTCAGGCGCCTTGCTCAGGATTTCCTCACTGCTGAGGACATCGGGCTCCGTTGATACCATCAATGGATAGGTTGCGACACGGTTTCTGCAGCAATTGCAGTGGTTTTCAACATGACTTCGTCCACCGTGGAACAAATGACGAAAGTGGCCAGGTTATGAACGAAGAAGAATCTGCAAACATCGACCACGACGTTCTCTCAAGTCTCCGGCAGTCTACGCGTGTGGCAATCGAACGAAGAATGAGACTGGGCGAATACGCCGTTATCATCTGCCTGAAAGCAACCGAATCTGGAAATGGAAATCGCTATGCCCAGGCATACCACATGCTGGCATGGAAAATCACCTTTTGATCGAGCGTTCCGGGGGCAGCTGTGAAGAAGCGAAGTCCGGCGAAGAAATGGGCGGAGGTACGGAAGGTGCTTCTTCGAGGCGATGTCGAGATGCTGATCGATCTCGTCAAAGCTCTCTACGATGCCTCACCCGCCAACCAGGACTTCCTGCACACTCGCCTGAAAGTGAACGAGGACGATACAAGTGCACTGAAGCCCTATCTCGATCGCATCCCCGTCAGTTCAAGATAGTTCGCGGCGATGCCAAGCTGGATCTCGCAGAAGCGTGACGAGCGATACGGGAATATCGTAAAGCGACAAACAACATTCCTGGGACGATTGAGCTGATGCTGACCTATGTGGAATGCGGGACGGAATTCACTCTTGAATTCGGCGATATCGATTCGGGATTCTATTCGAGCTTGTCGTCAGTCTTGCATGAAATGGCCGATCTTGTTTGTGCGGAAGGCCGAGACTACTACCCCCGCTTCCGCGATCGAATCCAGAATCTCGGCACAGACACGGAACGCATCGGCTGGGGCTATGGCGATTTCCTGAGCGAAACTGTTCTGGAAATTGAATCCTCCTTCCGAAAGGAATAGTCGGCCGCACCGAAGCTCAACGATGTGTCTCCTGGGTCTGATGTGCATGCGGAGCTGTGTTTCGCAGCGAAGCTGCGGCAGCGCGTAGACCCAGGCTTTAGCCTGGGGTTTGTGATAGTTAGGGTCCTCAAGGGGCTACATGCTGCAGCCTCTTCGAGGCCGAAGGTCTGCTTGCCCGCCACGAATAACTACGCCAGAAGCCGGAATTTCTTAGGCTACAAACAAAAACAGGTTTCCGCACTGTTCGTGGGGAAACCTGTTTTGACGTGAAGTGGACGATATTGGACTCGAACCAACGACCTCCACGATGTCAACGTGGCGCTCTAACCAACTGAGCTAATCGTCCTTGTGGCTGGGAATTTATCGTGCGGCGAGGAGAAAAGCAAACTGCCGGT
>JBIIIF010000361.1:0-5802 GCA_044235005.1 Planctomycetaceae bacterium
CTCTGCGGAGGCGACTCCAATCGATCGCACTTTCAAGGTTCGCACGGCGGAGCCGGTTGAGTTTCCCATTCTCGTCTCGGGAACTCGATTAACAGACAAGCCGGGCCAGATCATTCCGTTTGATCCCGAACAACTAACATCGCTGCCGCCAATTCGGACTGTTTTGACGACTCGCAGACGCGGCGATATCGCGATCGTTGATGCGAGACTGTCCGCGATGCTCACCGAGATCGGCACGATGGAACTGTGGTGCGAGCAGATCGATGGAACTCGTCGCTGGCAATTGCAGTTCGATGTTCGATCGGCCACTGAGACAGATCGGATTGCTCATACCGGGCGAGCGGAACAGTCGGGAATCGTCGATCAGGAAATGATCTCAGCGGCTGCGGTCGTCCTGCGATCGATTTTCAGTTCAGACGGTGATATTCGTCCTGATGAAGCCATGAAGCGTCTTTCGGAAGTCATCGCCCTGCCACGTTCAGATTGGCCGCCGTCGTTGCTGCGTGCGATCTGGTCGGAGTTAATGGAGCTGAATGACGGTCGCCGCCGGAGCCCTCAGCATGAATCGCGATGGCTCAATCTGGTCGGGTTTTGTCTTCGACCGGGATTCGGTATGGCGGCCGATGATTGGCGCGTCGAAGAAACATGGAGGATCACGAACGGCCGGCTGGTGCATTCGGTGCCAGCGTGTCTTGCGGAACTAAGAACACTCTGTCGACGCATCTCCGGCGGTCTGGCAGCCGGGCGACAAAATCAGATCGCATCGACAGTTCTGCCCGCAATCCGGCAACGCTTTCGACAGGCTCAGACAGGGCGAGGAAAAGCGGCGCCTTATGCGTCCGGGAATCATGAAGCCGCTGAGATCTGGAGAATGCTGGGATCTCTGGAATTGCTCGAGCAAAATGTTCGGCTGGAACTCGGTGACATGATTGCTGACCTGATGAACCGAGCGGCCTTCGAACCAGTGCAGGCGGCACTGATCTGGGCACTGGGAAGAGTCGGGGGACGAGTGCCAGTTTACGGTCCTCTGAATCTGGTCTTACCGGTCTCGCGTGTTGCTGATTGGATTGAGCAATTGCTTCGGACCTCGGATCTGAATCTACCGGCGGTTCAGTTGGCGATCATGCAGTTGAGTCGCCGCACGGATGATCGGTTTCGCGACATCAGTACCAGTCTGCGTGATCGGATCATCAACAAGCTGAGCCCGACAAATATCTCAAAGCATCTTCTGCAGCTGGTCGCGGATGGCGGCGTGCTGGAAGGAGAAGAAGCCAGTTTGATTCTGGGTGAATCCCTGCCCGCTGGCCTGCGGTTGGCGTAAGCCGGGAGCGTCGTTGTTTAAGGGCAGGAAGAAGACGGTCAGGCCCGGATGACTCCGTGGAATTATACACAATGAAAACTAAATTGCTGATCCTTTTGATGTTGTGCTTTCTGGTGGATGGCACGATGGCTGTCGAGCCGATCACATTGAAGCTTTGGCCCGACGGACCGCCGACGGCCATGGTGCCGAAGTCTGAAGCAACCGAGAAGCTTATTCAGTCCTATGGAGGAGCCATGCCGAACCGGATCACTGATGTGAGTGATCCAACGATAACGGTCTTTCGGCCAGAAAAGCCAAATGGCACGTCCGTTATTGTGGCTCCCGGTGGCGGCTTTATGTTCTTGTCGTATGCTCACGAAGGAACAGACGTCTGCGAATGGCTCAACTCGCTGGGCGTCACCGCAGTGTTGTTGAAGTATCGAACGCCGACACGCGATGAGAAAGAAATGTTCGAATTGCCGGTGCAGGATGCCGAGCGAGCTCTGGGCCTTGTGAGGCATCACGCTGCTGAATGGAAACTCGACCCGAAGCGAGTCGGCCTGCTGGGTTTCTCCGCCGGAGCAAATCTCGCCGGCCATGTGTCATGGGATCGCGGTAGCCGGACCTATCCACAGCAACCCGATCTGGACGATCCACGCGGGCCCGACTTCCTTGTCTTTATCTATGGGGGCGGTTTCCTGAGCAATGACGACAAGTCAAAGTTTCGTGCCGATTTCAGCATCCCGGCCGACGCGCCACCGGTTTTTATGCTGGTCGCCCACGACGACAATGCGAACTCAATCGAAGCGGCAATGCTGTACCTCGAATACAAAAAGCGTGGTCTCTCCGCAGAGCTCCAGATCTATGCCAAAGGTGGGCACGGTTTCGGCATGCGCAAGGATGGCAAGCCTATCAACGAATGGCCTCAGCGCTGTGCGGAATGGATGACAAGTCTTGGCTTTCTCGACGCAAACTAAGCTTCGCCTGCATCAATCCTGCTGGGCGTAGTGTTTTGAAACATTACGGTTCAGCGATAATCGCATCCTGCCACAGTTCGTCAAAATAACCGGCTCGAACCACCTCTTCGGGGAATGCCGAGGAGGTCGGCTGCCATTGCTCGGATCCCGATGGTATTTTCATGATGGCCCAGTCGCCGAGTCGTGGGAAGAGAAGATAATTGAACGCCGCAAACTCCTTTTCGTGGAACGTATGGCCGCTATTGATGACCAGATAGCGATTGGCAGCGAGCGGGCTGGCACAGATGAAAACGGGAGCATGATTCGTAGCCTCAAACTTTTCTTCGCAGAGATTTACGATATCGGGAGTCCAGGTCACCGGCAAATGTGGCAAAGCCCTCGCAATCCAGGAATTGCTGCCGGGATCACCAAAAAGAATCAGGTGTTTGTCACGCACATCGGCTTCGGTGACATCGGTATCGTTTTTAGCTGGAAGATCGCCACGCATATAGCGAGCCCATTCATATTCGAAGCGTCGCAGACTGGCGGATGCCCAGGCATTCACTTGTGAGTTCCACGGTTTCCCGGTGCCACGCACACACAGAAACGGTGCCGAGAAGGCGTCGTCAATGGGCCCCTGGAGACCCGGACGTTTACCAGTCGATACCATATCGCTGCGAGCAACAAGGCATTGCCATTTACCTTCCTTCTGCGTAATCACGAGTGCAGAATCGTGCTGCGGTACTGCAACCTCCATGCCCCCGATCCTTAGGCGTGCATTGGCACTTTTCAGCATTGGCGGATGAATGGCAAATTGAGTGATGTTCGTTGGTTCATCGATGTCGATGCCGCCATCCTCCGTGACATTCGCGATAAGCTCGGCACGTTCGTAGTGCTGCTTCAGGGCCAGAACTTCGAGCCAGTGACAACGATTGTACTTCAGCGTCCATGTCACAAAGCGAAGCTGTCGAGGTGCGTGGTCGAGCCCCTTCATTGAGAACTCCCCGATGCGGCGCATTTGCTCACTATGGGTCATTGGATCAATGACATGGCCAGTGCCTGGCGAGATCAGGTTGACGAATGGCAATTTCTCTTTCGCGAACGCTTCGCCCATGATGACGTGAGCCTGGAAAAACACGTCCTGGTCGCCGATCGCTGCTATGGTCGGAACGACAGCGGCATTCGCGGCGTAGTCCACTGAATCCAGCATGTGCAATCCCATTTCCTGGTGGAGAGGCAGCGGCCCCACCTTGATGAATCCAGGAACCGGTGTCTCGGAAAAACGGTGCGTATCGACATAGCCGCAATACGGCCCAATCGCCACAAAACGGTCCGGGCGTTTCAATCCCAGATGCCATGTCCCCGACGCGCCCATCGACATGCCGCGAAGCACGATGCGGTCACGATCGATGTTGTAGTTGCGACAGACGGCTTCAATGGCTTCAAAGACATCCGTTTCACCGGCCCAGCGGTAGCAGTTCTCCACGCGACCCAGCGGATGAAGTTCGATATAGTCAACATCTGGCGCGGGCGTAGTGTCTTCATCACCCACATCGAAACGCGAGCCGAATCGCAGCTCACTCATACCGACCGGTTTGGAACTGCCATGCAGCACGACATCGAGTCGCAAGGGTTTTGTGCCGTCATAGCTCTTCGGGATGATCACGCCATACGGTTGCGTAGAACCATCAACTGCGGAGACAAAGCCACGCAGGACTTTGCCTTTCTTTGTTGTCCAATTTGTCGTGTTGGCTGCCAGTGCTTCAGCTCGTCGCGTGCCACTGGTGAGTGCTTTCTTCACCAGCAACTCATCGTTTGGCGCGAGTGGAGCATCATATCGCAGCGCCCAGACTATGCCTTTGTGGAATATCTCGACATCAGCCACGAAGTCCGGATTCGCATGACGGACCGTTGAGAGTTTCGTCTCCAGCTGAAGCAGGATATCGTGCGGCTCATCGGCCACGGCGAATTGGCTCAGGACGGAGATGCTGCAGATCAGAAGCAGTGCCTTCACGGATGCAAAGTCTGTCGGGAATGTCCGGATCTTTTGTGGTGTTGTCATGAACATGCCCTGTTTGAGAACCTCTGACAGAACTATGGTGCTGATATGAGATCATGTGTTCTGGCGAATAACAGGATGACAGACAAGCACCAGCGCAAAAAGGGTGCAGAAACCGGCCTTACATAAAAACATCGACACGATTCCGACGCATTGCGAAACTGTTCCTGATGGGAGTGTTTCCGAGCAGCAGCAGAAATGGCTTCAGGCACTCGCCTTGTCAGAATCTGTCGCAGGGCTTCCGCACGCTGCTTCTATCGAGCACTCCCTTTGGTGCGTCCGGGGCGTTGGTCAGCGTCTTCCAACGAAACATGTCGGAACAGACACAGCAAGACACCGTAAAACGCAGCGTTCAGCAAATAGAATGCCCAGGCGGGATCGGGGATTTCCTGGACCGCAGGGACTCCCGACTCAATTCTCCGGATCACAACTGTTGGACTGAGTATCAACAGAGATCGAGCAGCGTTAGACATCGCAATGTTAAAGCCAGTTGCGAAGAGATATTGGATGCCCAGCGGCAATGTCAGCCATGTGACAATCAGGAAAATGGCCAGCAGAGTTGCGCGAACCTGAGAGCGGATCTTCACCCCCAACCATATGGAAAACCATGCCGATCGCGGGAGTTGGCGATTTGCAGGCAAACCGGGATCTGTGCTTTTCGATCCATTGCAGTCTACAATGCCTGGCTGAGTCGTGTTGTTTTCTCGGTGCCGGTCCAGAGTCGTTCATGAAACGTGTGTTGTGTATTCGGTTTCCCAACTGGTCGATCCAGTGCCTGCGGCGTGAACTGCGGGAGCAGATGCCGTCCGCGACAGCGCTGGCGTTGCACACTCCTTTTGCGCCGCAAATGGACAGCAAAGCGAAGCCGAGTGATGTGGACGAGGATACTCGCTATGTTCGAGCGGTGTTCCCATCAGCCCGCGGCGGGGCGGCGATTGTGGCGGTTTCGATGGATGCGTGGGCTCAGGGCGTTCGTCCCGGAATGCCCCTGGCAGAAGCTCGCAGTATGGCGCAGCCGATCGTGCCAAAGCAGGATTCTCGCCGACGAAATCAGCAGCCCACCAGATTGATCCCGCCCGTTGAGTTTCGCGAATGGCAACCGTTGCGCGATCGCGCAGCGTTGCGATCCGTAGCTGAGCTGACGCGACGCTATGCGCCGGTTGTGGGACTTGATGAGGTTCCGTTGCCGGACAGTCTGTTGCTGGACATCACCGGCTGTGCTCCACTTTTTGGAGGAGAAGCTGGCCTTGCGGAATCACTGTTAAGAGACCTCCGCAAAGCAGGCTGGAGTTGCCGTATTGCGATTGCCAGTTCCGTGGCGATCGGATGGGCGTTGACGCATGCGGAGGGAACCACTCGTCAGGATCAGCCGGGTTCACAGTCACAGTCACAGTCACAGTCACAGTCACAGTCACAGTCACAGTCACAGTCACAGTCACAGTCACAGTCACAGTCACAGTCACAGTCACAGTCACAGTCACAGTCAC
>JBIIIF010000121.1:0-19547 GCA_044235005.1 Planctomycetaceae bacterium
CGCTGCACTCTGGTCAATCGATCATCTGCCGATCAGCACGCTGTGGCTATTGATGCTATGCCTGCCTAAAGGTGACTTTGTGGCGGTCAGGTTGCCAGCCAACTCCGGTGCTGCAAAGCAGGTTTTCAGCTATTGTCTGATAGTGATCTTGTCTGTCGTGTTCGCGCTTGATGCTGCAGGTCGAGGGCCTTTGAGCGACCAGCGAATTGGCTGGGGAATTGCCGCGATAAATGATGTGCGTCTTTTGAGCCTTCCGATGACCGGGACGGAGGCATCGCCACTGATCGCCTGGGCAGCCGACGAGCGATCAGCGGGAATGCTGGTTTGGCTCGATCGCCATGCCAGGGTGACGGATTATCCGCAGCGGTCATTGCCTGGAGGTCGGACTCAGGCACATCAACAGGTAATGCTTGATTTGGAGTCAGACCGACGAGCAGCCTATCGTCGAGATGACAGCAGTTGGGGCGGTTGGGTCAGGCAGTTGAAGGACTGGAATGTCGATCTTTTGCTTGCTCCGGTGGAATTTCAGCGACTCAACCATTCGCTTTCACGTAGTACCTGGCGTTCGCTGGATCTTGATTCTCCAGTTCTTGTTTACGGCGCCGCAGAGGATCAAAGAATTTCTCGATTTGTGCTTGAGGCATTGAGTCAGGAAGGTTTTGTTGAACAGGGCCCGTGGCGACCCACGGCCGACATCTATTCCGGCCAGGGCTGGCGTCTGGATTTGATTGAGTTCCTCGGAGGCGGCCCGGACCCGGCACCAGCAATCCGGCAGTCAACGCTTTTTCGGGCGATGGACATTCCCATGGCATCGTTGCGGGCATTGTTGCCCGCAAGGTCACGGATCGATCATCCGTCACTCGAGGCAGAGTTTCTTCGGTGTCAGCATCACATGGCTTATCAGGAATGGATGACTTTTGGTGCAGCCAGTGAATTCCGTGTCAGGGTCGTCAGATTTGCT
Organism: Planctomycetaceae bacterium; assembly: GCA_044235005.1. Classification (GTDB taxonomy): domain Bacteria; phylum Planctomycetota; class Planctomycetia; order Planctomycetales; family Planctomycetaceae; genus SXXK01. Next base: position 962 of record JBIIIF010000121.1, read on the forward strand.
GATCCGGACTCGAATGAAAGAAAGAAACCGTGGTTATCATTATCAACGCCGGAAGATGCTGCAGGAGGCGAGGAGTGGAATGAGAGTATCGAACGATATCTTGCAGGCGATCTGGAAGGAGCGATTCAGGCACTTAGTCCTTCCGATGCGAATAAACAGTTTGCCATTGCGATGTTGTGGCTGGAGCTTGGGGAGTCAGGAAAGTCCCTGGGCGACCTTCAAAAGAGTTCGATGGCACAAAAATCCGGTTCTGTGGGAATTGCCGCCAGGTACTGGCAAAAGCAAATCAGCCAGTTCGAACGTCAGTAATGCGGATCCATGTCAATGAATTACACGCACAGATCAATCGGCGATGTTTTCCGACGCTTTCTGACAGTCCTGACATTGGTCAGTCTGAGCGTCCTTCTGGTGTCGTGGTTTGTGCAGAGAATCAGAACTCTCCCGGCTGTGCCCGTCGTACACAGTTCGAAACTGAGAATCTCTGAGCGGCGTTGTGCAGAATGTCATGCCGAGATCACAACAAGTTTTGCGTCAGCTCCACACTCCAGAACTTTGAGTCGGATTTCAGACCCTGAGGTTGCAAGGTGCTTTGAAAATCGGTCGTTCCACAATGAGTCGACAGGAGTAAAGTTCCGCTACGAAATGCGTGATGGTCGCTTGGTCGTTTCAACTTCGGCTTATGCCCGGGAGCTTTACATTGATTGGGTCTTCGGATCCGGTACTCATGCCATGACCCCCTTGATTACCTGGGCTGATGATCTTGGAGAGACCTGTGGCATTGAGCATGGCGTCAGCTGGTATCCTGGTGACCAGCTGGGAGTAACTCTGGGGCTGGATAAGCTGCATGAGCCAGAGGGCATCCTTGCTCTGGGAAACCCAAGGCCTTCTGCAGAGGTGATCAATTGTTTTGGGTGCCACAGTTCGTACATTCCTGTGGCCGGGCGAGCTATTGACCTTGAGAACATAGAGCCGGGGGTTGGTTGTGTCCGATGCCATGCGGATGCTGCTCGCCATTTAAGCGAAATGGATCAGGGTGTGTCCGCGCAGCCGGAGAGGCTGTCCTTACTAACACCGATCGAATCCGTTAACCGTTGTGGAGAATGCCATCGGCGTGCCGATGAAATGAGCGGAGACATTCTGCCGGAGGATCAGTCATTGGCACGATTTGCCTCGGTCGGGCTTGTTCAGAGTGCCTGCTTTAAGCAGCAGGATAAAGTCACAAACGCGTCAGGTGAACCTGCCAGATTCGACTGCAATAGTTGCCACAATCCACATCAGGGTACGACGTCAGACTGGCGAGTACACGCATCCGTTTGTCTGTCATGTCACCAAAACGGGGATCCGCAAATGGTTATGTGTCACAGTGCGGCTCGCGATGAAAACTGTTTGTCGTGTCACATGCCTCAACAGCCAGCCAACGAGAATCTTCATTTTACCGACCATTGGATTCGTGTCCGTTAACGGACAGTGAAGTCTGCTTGAGTCGGACTTTCTCTGGGGTCTGCCGAAGTGAAGAAAATCTGTGTTGGTCTGCTCAGAAAGAATGGCCTTGCTGGGCAGCAAACACTTACCGCGTTGTTTTCGTTCTCAAGGTTCTTAGGGCAGTTTTCTCTGAAGACAGCTTGTTAATGTGATCCGAGATCGGAGTGTTCATCTGACACAGATGATACTCAGTACCAGTCAGCTTTATTTGGCCATCGTGAGGTCTTCGCGCATCATTCTGCAGGTGAATGTGGGGTAATTGTCCCAGTTGCAGGTAATCGTGCCGTCACCGTTGACGGCCACGGTCGACCAGGAACCGGCATAACAGGCTTTGAGTTTACGTCCCACTTCGACGATGGTGTCCGGGCCAACAATCATGTATCCGGCGGGCACCGGGACGGTGATCTCATATCTCTTCAGAGAATACTTCTCAGGGGTTGATGCAGTTGTGTCAGCCGTGGCGGGGGCAGATGATGGAGGAGCTGCAGCACCGGACGCGAATCCAGCTGGCGGTGGGGTTGGAAAAGTGAAGGATGGTGCAGGTTCCGTTGCCGGTGGAGTCGCGATCGGCTGCTCAATTCTGGCGAAGCTTGAATCGGGCATGGAGCTGGCGATGACAGGATTCTCGTTGACGGTTGCCGGTGCAACTCCGGCAAAGTCTGCAAGAGCCTGCTGGATTGTGTCGACAGCTTTTCTCTCGTTGTTGCCGGCATCTTGCTTAACAACGCTGCCATTCTTTAGCGTGAAGACCAGATAGGTCGTGAGTTTGCCAACGATGTTGGGTTCGTCCCGCAGTTCGACAGACGACAGGTTGGCAATGGGAATCACGACTTCCTTGCCACCGGTTTGTGAGTACGTTGACGCCATCGCGACGCGGTCCGGATAGACAGTGACATGGAGTTTGCTCGGGAAGAACAGCGAAGCGCCTGCGAGAAACAGTCCTGCGAATCCCATTGCGCCGCCAAAAACGACAAAGCGTGCACGCTGACTGGACGACAATTTCTCCGTCGGTTTCGCGTTGCGTTTCTTCGGCTTCTTGTCGGGTAGTACTCCTCCCGCAATCGCGACACCTCCCAGTCCAATCAATGCGATCCCGATGATGGTGCGAATCAACAATCCCATCGCGGAACTTTGGAAGATCTTTGCATCGCCTTCCACACGCATTTCGGTACAGCCCGATAAAGTCAGCATGACGACAGCAAGAGAACAGAACCAGATGTTTCGCATAGTTGAAGAGCTCTGAGATGGTGGTGGAGGAGGAGTTGTGGCAGTTCAGCGCGTGACAGCAATTCTCTCGAAGAACAGGGAAATCTCGCGCTTGTCCGCGCGTCCGTCGGCGACAGCAATCGTCTTTTCGTAAATGGAGCCGGCAGGGGCGTCAATTACAACCTCGTTCAGTTCAAGGAACAGCAGTGCGGCAACGACGCCCGTTCGTTTGTTTCCGTCAACGAACGGATGATTCTGCACAATGTGAAACATGTAGGCTGCGGCCATCTCGAACGGAAAGACATGTAGATATGCCTTACCGAATGTCGCCTGTGGCTGTGCAATGGCAGACTCAAGCAAACCCAAATCACGAACACACGGGTCACCGCCGTAGCGAGCGATCTGATCCGTATGGGCAAGAAGCACGTCCTGCACGCTAAGGAAATCGATATCGCTCATCTACTCGGCTAACTTCCTGAGATCGTCGCCGAACTGACTATTGATCTTTTGCAACGCGGCTTGCAGAAGTGCCTGTCGCTTCTTGTCTCGGATCGGCGTCAGCATGATCGCATCTCCGTTCGTGGTCAGCTCAATTTTCGTGTCTGCCGTGATCTGAAGGAGGTCGAGAACGGGTTTGTCGATAACAATCGCAAGACTATTTCCGTGCTTAATCAGTGCCTTTTCCATTTTCGTATGCCCTTTCGCTGGATACACACAGTGTATACCGAGCTGAATCCGTCGGCAAACTGAAAATTTTGAGTGGCTGTGGCTTGTGAGTCGTTCTTGCGGATCCTTCGTAGGAAAGGTTTCTTGACCTCTAAGGATTCCATCGATCGGTGTCTGTGGAGATCAGATGGCTGCGAATACTTCAAGCCACAGAATCAGGTGATCGGCAAGTAGCTCATATTCAGTGACACGCTTCGCTCAGCCGGTTATTCTGACCTGAAGAGTAGTCCCTGACTGAACGGGAGCCCACGCGAGAGGCCATTGGGATGTGTTGTTTTCGAATGAACGTACCAGGACATGTTCTGGTGCTTTTGACTTTTGTGACGCCGCTGCAAATCGTCGCCGCTGACGAAGTCACCGATTTTGATCGAACAATTGCACCTTTGCTCGTGCAGCGGTGCCTGAGTTGTCACGAGGGACCGGACGCCAGGGGAAGGCTGGATCTCTCCAGTCGCGATTCCGCCATGACCGGAGGAGAGTCGGGGAGAACCATCGAACCTGGCGATCTGGAAAAGAGTCTGCTTTGGCAGCATGTCGAATCGGACACGATGCCGCCAAAGAAACCGTTGACGAATGAAGAAAAATCGACGCTGAAAGCCTGGATTACGGGCGGAGCAAAATGGGGGACTGAGAAAATCGATCCGTTTCGATTCACGACGGATTCGCGAGCTGGTGTTGATTGGTGGTCCCTGAAACCTTTGCAAAGCCATAAACCACCTCAGGTTGAACTGGCTGGCTGGTCGACGAATCCTGTCGATGCGTTTGTTCTGGAGAGAATTCAACAAGATGGCCTGTCGCCCTCGCCAATCGCGGACAAGCGTACGCTGATTCGTCGACTGAGTTTTGATCTGTTGGGTCTTCCGCCGACTCCGGATGAAGTGAATGCGTTTCTCGCTGACAACTCTGATGATGCATGGGAGAAACTCGTCGATCGTATGCTGGCCTCGCCTCATTATGGCGAACGCTGGGCAAGGCATTGGCTGGATGTGGCTCGGTTCGGAGAAAGCAACGGGTTCGAGTACGACGAGCCTCGGGATCACTTCTGGCACTATCGAAACTGGGTCATCAATGCGCTGAATCAGGATATGCCTTATGATCAATTCGTCAGATTGCAATTAGCTGGGGATGTCCTGCATCCGGATGATTTCAACGCAGTTTCGGCCAGCGGATTTCTGGTGGCGGGCCCGCACAATACAACTCTGCCTTCGAACGACAAGATGCGGATGTCGATGGCTCAGGATGAGCTGGAAGATCTGGTTGGTTCAGTCGGCCAGACATTTCTTGGGCTCACGGCCAACTGTGCAAGATGCCATGATCATAAGTTTGATCCGATCTCTCAGCAGAACTATTACCAGTTTGCCGCAACGCTGAACGGAGTGACCCATGGGGAGCGGACGATTCGAGTACCGCTGTCGGCCGAACAGCAGCAGCGTATTCAGTGGATTGACCAACGAACGAAAGTGTTGCTGGACGAACTTGAAGCGATCCAGCAGCCAATTCGGGAAGCGATTGTCGCGGAACGCAAGGCCTCAGGCTACAAGGGGCCGGAGCCTCCAAAATCGTTCGCACGATGGGAGTTCAACGAAGACCTGAACGACAGCAAAGGGGCGATCAAAGCGACGCGCAATGGCGGAGCGAGGCTGGAGAACGGAACGCTGGTCGTAGACGGCAAAGATGGCTTCGTCGCCTCGGCCCCGATCGCGACTGATATTGCCGAGAAGACTCTGGAGGCATGGGTTCAGCTGGATAACCTGGAGCAGGGCGGGGGAGGAGCGATCAGCCTGCAGACTTTAGATGGCGCTACGTTTGACGCGATTGTGTTTGGCGAACGCGAGGCTCGCAAATGGATGGCCGGAAGCAACGGTTTTGTCCGAACCATGCCGTTCAATGGAGCGGAAGAAACCGAGGCGACTCAGCGATCGGTTCACTTCGCCATCGTCTATCAAGCTGATGGGACAATTGTGGGCTATCGCGATGGAAAGCCGTATGGTTCTGCGAATCGACCGGGTGAACTCCAAAAGTATGCTGCAGGAAAGTTTCAGCTCGTCTTTGGCCTGCGTCATGGGACACCGGGCGGTAATCGAATGCTGGCCGGTCGCATTGATCGAGCCTTACTCTACGATCGCGCGTTGACAGCCGAGGAAGTTGCTGCATCCGCCGGTGCATCCGACATGAACCATGTGTCTGACAAGGATATGCTGGCGAGACTGACGGAAACACAGCGTAAAAACCATCAGGCATTGGTGAATGAAAAGAACCAATTGAGCAGTGAACGCCAGAACCTTGTGAACTCGGAATCAAGAACACTCTACACCTGCGTCTCAATTAATCCAGGTGCGTCACGTCTTCTCCGTCGGGGCGATGTGGGAAGTCCCGGCGATGTTGTCATGCCGACCGGATTGTCGGCTGTGCCCGGAGGCGAGGCTGGCTTTGGACTGGCTCCGGATGCCCCCGATGCGGAACGTCGAATTCGTCTGGCCAACTGGATTACTCATCGAGACAACCCTCTATTCATCAGAGTCATGGTGAATCGCGTCTGGCACTACCACTTTGGTCAGGGGTTGGTCGCAACACCCAGTGATTTCGGATTTAACGGAGGCCGACCAAGTCATCGGGAGCTCCTGGATTGGCTTGCGGTGCAGTTTCAGTCGATGGAATATCGGCTCAAACCATTGCATCGATTGATTGTGACTTCAGCGACTTACCGGCAAGGCTCGGCACCAGTTGCAGCCAACAGCAGGATTGATGCAGATAACCGACTCCTATGGAGAAAGGCTCCGCAGCGTCTGGATGCAGAAGAGCTTCGCGATGCGGTACTTGTCGTGACAGGTCGCTTGAATCCGGAGATCGGAGGCCGCGGTTATCGTGACGTCGAGCATTTCAAATTCAAAGGCAGCAATTTTTATAAGCTGCTCGAAGAAGCATCATTTGAAACTCATCGTCGCACGATTTATCGCTTTACGCCTCGTGGAGGCCGTAACCCGTTTCTCGACACATTTGATTGTCCCGATCCTTCAACCACAGCGCCGAAACGAGCGAACACGATTACTCCGCTGCAGGCCTTGTCGCTGATGAATAACTCGCTCGTCTTTACGATGTCCGATTACTTTGCAGCGCGGGTCAAGCAGGAGGCAGGTGAAGAAGTCAAAACTCAGGTTTCTCGGGTTTATCTTCGAGCGTTTGGGCGTGAGGCGACTTCGGACGAGATCGATCTGGCTGATGATTTCATTGCCAGCCACGGACTTGCGGCGTTCTGCAGAGTGATTCTGAACAGTAATGAGTTTTTGTATTTGCGGTGACGAATTGAGTAAACAAGAAGTGCCCGTCGACGGAGCGACGGGTGTACTGTACACCCGTCGCTCCGTCGACGGGATACTGCCAGCAGATTGTATTGAGTTGAGGGCAAAGCCCTTCTTTGAGGTGCGCTATGAATACTGATCGAATCTCCCGACGTCGAGTGCTCGACTTTTCAACAGCGTCAATGACAGGTGCTGCGTTGACTTCACTGCTGATGAGGGATCGCATTGCCAGAGCGGATGCTGTTCCGGCTGAGGCAAAAGGGACGCCTCATCTTCCCGTGAAGGCGAAGCGAGTCATCCACTTATGTCTGTGTGGTGGCGTCAGCCATATAGACTCATTCGACTACAAGCCGGAACTGGAGAAGTTCCATGGGAAATCTTTGCAGTCCGAAGAACGACCTGCGACGTTTTTCAATCAGGTTGGATTGATTCGAAAGAACGACTGGGACTTCAAACAGCGAGGCCAAAGTGGACTGTGGGTTTCCGATCTGTTTCCTCACATCGCCGAAGTTGCTGACGAACTGACGGTTGTACGTTCCATGGTTGCAGAGTCAGCGAACCACACGCCTGCGACGTTTGAAGAGAACACCGGTTTCCGGCTCAATGGTTTTCCAGTGATGGGAGCCTGGGTGTCGTATGGGCTTGGCTGTGAAACGGATGAGCTTCCTTCGTATGTTGTTTTGCCTGATGGGCGAGGTCTTCCGGCCGGAGGGACCATCAACTGGTCAAACGGATTTTTACCGGCTCAGCATCAGGGCGTGACGTTTCAGAGCCAGGGGCCGGCAATTTACGATCTGTTTCCGTCGCGTGAGCTTCCTGCGGGCTCTGATCTGGCCAGCCGGAAGCTTCTTGAAGAGATTAATCGCCGACATCTGGCTGTCACCGGAACGGAAGACGCTTTGTTGGCAAGAATGAAAAGTTACGAGCTGGCTGCGAAAATGCAGCTCGCCGTACCCGATGTGACTGACCTCAAGCAGGAGACAGAAGCGACTCGGTTGATGTATGGCCTCGATAAGGAGGAGACGTCGGATTTTGGCAGTCGTTGTTTGCTGGCTCGCCGGCTGCTGGAGAAGGGCGTTCGATTCGTGCAGTTGTTTTCTGGTGGCTCGTTTGGTTCTCCGCGTATTAACTGGGATGGCCACGAAGACGTGAAGGAGAATCATACGCGTGAAGCCGGTCGGCTCGATCAGCCGGTCGCGGCACTGCTGAAGGATCTGCGCCAGCGCGGGATGCTGGAAGACACCTTGATTCTGTGTACTTCAGAATTCGGGAGAACACCGTTTACGCAATCCGGGGCTGACCAGATTGGCACTGGCCGAGATCATAATATGTATGGGTTCTCCATCTGGATGGCAGGAGCCGGTCTGAAGCATGGAGTAGCCTATGGAGCAACCGACGAGATCGGCTGGAAGGCCGTTGAAAAGCCTGTGCATTGGTACGACTACCACGCGACAGTGCTGCATCTGCTTGGAATCGACCATGAGCGGCTGACGTATTACCACAACGGGATCCAGCGGCGTCTGACGAATGTCCACGGCGAAGTTCTGCACGACATTCTGGTTTAGCATTTGGCGAGCGGCAGAGCGTGAGCTCTCCGTGTAAAGACTCGCTGCTCCGGATGACGTGTCGGATTGCGAAGATGGACCACAGAGGTCACCGAGAGCACGGAGTTGAATCGCCGAGCTTGGTGATGTCTGTGCGCTCGGGGTTCCGTTTGTGCATCGAGAGCGCTGACATAACTTCTGAGAGCGTGGTTGCTGTCAGAATTCAATTTCCAGCAGGTCTTCGGCAAGGTGCGTGTTGGGGAAGATTTCACGGATGGCGGGCAAGCCAACGGGATCATCATCGGGTCGTTGTGGGTCGACATGAATCAGGAACAGTTCCCGGACGTTAGCCTGCTTTGCCAGGAGAGCGACTGGCGTTGCGCAACTGTGGCCGGTCTTTTCCGCCCAGTCGTGCAGTTCATCAGGGAAGTAGCATTCGTGGATCAGTACGTCGACGCCTCGGACGAATTTGCAGTAATCTCCCGGAGCTGTCGTATCTGTGATGTAAGCCAGCGACCGATCATGCCAGTCGATGCGAAACCCCACGGAGCCTCCTGGATGAGTGAGCGGTGTCCAGAGTAAATGTCCGCCGTTCGGAACAGGGATCTCCAGGACTGTATCCAGTTCAACCCACTCGAAATCCGGCATCACAGGAAACATCTCATTGGCCAGCAAGTGAGTTTTCACGGCCTGAAGTGTGGTGCGAAGCCCAAAAACGCGAACTCGGGAGATATCACCTCGCAGCATCGGCACCAGAATAAATGTCAGTCCGCAGACATGATCAAGATGTGCGTGAGTCAGATAAACATCCAAAGTCGATGTCTTAAGGTAGGTTGGCAGGCGGAAAAAGCCCGTACCCGCATCCAGAGCGATACCCATCTCCGGCAGCAGCAGGCTGGCGGTGTGTCTTCGCTCGTTCGGGTGGTAGCCACCGGTTCCCAGAAAAATCAGACGCATGATTCGGACAGCTTGAAACAAAATCGGAAACGATGATCAGAACTTGAACCGGATGATCGCTGAAAAGGTGCAATTTGAGAAACAGGAAAGATCACGGTGAGCCTGAAAAGTCAGGGTTGCGCTCGCTTCGGCCGCGTCCTGAAATCCCCGGATCGTAGTTGATATGCAGTGTGGCAGATTCTGAGGCTTCTCCACAGGTTGACAACCGGCAACTCCTCGGAAAACACGGACTTTCTGCTGGGTAACTCCCGGTAGATGCCGTTGAGCAACAAATCATACTTTCTCAGACCTGCGACACGTTCGTACAAGGTTTGAGAGATTACGATTCTCGCTCAACAAAGATCGTGAGACTTGTCGACCAGGCCGTGTAGTATCCACGGCCACGCGAGACAAATTTTCTGACAGATCTGAACGAACAAAGGTGCTGCGATGACTGCTCGAAACGTACGACGAATTCTGGGCGTTGCCTTGTTGTTCACAATGTGTGCAGGATCCGCGATGACTTTGGATCTGTCAGTGCTTTCCAAGGCGACGAGCAGTGTGGCTGCTCGCTATCATCTGCGAACACGAACTTCGAACTTCTACCAGCGTGCTTTAAGCCAGCGATCGACTGGTGTGTCGCGGGGGATCTTTCGCCGATAATCTCCAGTCGCTTGCGTCTGAGGGAAATCCTGTTGAAACTTTCAGGGCTGTGGCATTTTGTCACGGCCCTGTTTCGTTGAACCGGACGATCGTGGAGACGCCGATGCGATGTTGCTCATTCCCTGTCGTGGCCCTGCTGACTCTATCAATGACCTATGCGATGATCGCATCTGCAGAGGCTCAGGATTGGTCACTTCGCGAGAATCCTGAACTTGCGGCCTACTTTGAATCTGAAGTCAGCAAGCTCGAACAGCAGAACGAGCTGTCACAGTTTCAGTCGGCGGCCGAATGGAATGAAGCCAAGCCGAAGTTGCGAGAACAACTGTTTGATATGCTGGGGCTGAATCCGCTGCCGGCCAGGACGCCGCTGCAACCTGTGGTGGAGGGAACGACGGAAGAGGCGGAATTCGTTGTTGAGCGAGTTCACTATCAGTCGATGCCGGGACTTTACGTCACGGGTAACTTCTACCGGCCAAAGAATGCCGATAAACCACTGCCGACCATTCTGTATGTTTGTGGTCACGGGCAGGTCAAAAAGGATGGCGTCAGCTACGGCAACAAGACTCATTATCACTATCACGGAAGCTGGTTCGCCCGCAACGGATACAACTGCCTTATCATTGATACCCTGCAGTTGGGAGAGATTGAGGGGATTCATCATGGCACATACAAGATGAATCGCTGGTGGTGGAATTCACGCGGATATACGCCAGCAGGAGTCGAAGCCTGGAACTGCATACGTTCGCTCGACTATCTGGAGACTCGTCCTGAAGTGGATGCTTCAAGAATCGGTGTCACTGGTCGCTCAGGTGGTGGTGCTTACAGCTGGTGGATCTCCGCGCTGGATGAACGCATTCGTTGTTCAGTGCCCGTCGCTGGAATTACGTCGTTGCGTGATCATGTGGTGAATGGCTGTGTTGAAGGTCATTGTGACTGCATGTTTATGGTTAACACCTTTCGCTGGGATTATGCCAAAGTTGCGGCATTGGTGGCTCCTCGGCCGCTGCTGATTTCCAACACCGACAAGGACACAATCTTCCCCCTGGAAGGAGTTGTCGACATTCATCGTCAGGTGCGACACATCTATCGGTTGCTGGACGCTGATAAGAATCTTGGACTACAGATCACGGAAGGCCCGCACTCCGATACTCAGGAGTTGCATATTCATGCGTTTCGCTGGTTCAATCGCTTCCTGAAAGATGACATGTCGATGATCGACAAAACGGCTGTGAAGTATTTTCAGCCTGAACAGCTCAAAGTGCTTGTGCAGCAACCTGCGGATGAAATCAATACTCGAGTTGATGCGTTGTTCGTACCCGCCGCCACACCGCTTTCGGCAGGAGAAGTGCTGACAACTCAGGATACGCTGTTAAATGGCTTTGGAACTCGCCTGTTGGATCGCAGTTTTCGAGCATGGCCGCAGATGGGAAGTGCCACGATTTCCGATGCGGTTCGCATCGAGAGAATTTCCGAAAGCGATAAGCAGGATGTGCATCGACTCAGCTTCGAAAGTGAACCGCACGTTGCTCTCACCGTTGACGTTAGTGTTCCCCATGGTCAATCGCTGCAGGAGATCACGTCGCTGGAGCTTGTGGTCGAACTGAACTCAGATCCAGAGAAGGGCAGTGTCGCCACCGATTTGGCTCCCGTTCAGGCGGAGGCTGTGATGGTCCCGCGAGGTGCAGGACGTGGGGCATGGGTTGGCAACGAAGCCCGACAAATTCAGATTCGTCGTCGGTTTCAGCTCCTTGGAATGACGCTGGACGGAATGCGAGTCTGGGATGTTCGCCGAGCCATTCAAATCGTGCGTCAGGAGTGCCCTCAGTTACAGGAACTGAGGCTGCGTGCCAAGTCCGGCACTGAATCGCTCGTACTCCTGGCAACGCTGTTCGAAGAACCTGTTGACGTGGTGATTGCTCCGAGCATCAACGGTAACGCGGATCATCAGCCTTCCATTCTGAACCTAACTCGATCAATGCCGATCGAGATGCTGCCGGTGCTGGTGGCGTCCAGATCACGAGTGTTCACGGCTTCGGCCAAAGCTGACGCACCGCTCGCAGCGGACGTCACGTCAAGCCAGGATTGGAAGGGAAAGACGATCGTATTCGCTGACTGAAGCGATCAAATCCTGCCGTTACATTCAGGCAGATCGTCATATCAGACCTGATCAGATCTGGTTGTTGCGGCACCTGACAGGAAATCTCCTCGCTCTTGCCGCAGAGCTGATCCCGTAACCAAAACTAGAGCTGTATCCGGGAAGATCCGCTTTCCAGGTTTGTCCTTCTCCGGACTTTTCTTACAGGCGTCGTGTCATGTTTCTCAGCATTGTTTCTGGTTTGCAGCAGTGGGCGATGCAGATTCAGAAGATCCTGACTCACAAGGTGGCTCATCTGTCGCCGCAGGACTACTGCATTATGATGGTCTTCGCGATCGCGATCGGCTATTGCCTGCTGAAGGGGCAAAACATCTGAATCATGTCTTCAGATGTCTGATCGCCTCGACGTTGCAGCAACTTAATTATTCAGCGACCGCTTTTATCGCGGCACGATCCTCGGCAGTCAAAGCGGCCGGAGGAATGTTTGTCTGAGCCATTTTGCTGAGCAGAGATTCCATTCCGGCGGGTTCCGAAATAAACCAGACCCCTTCATAAATCTCAGCCAGAGCCGTGACACGATCCTGGAACCTGGGGTGTCCGATAATTACGACAGGTGTGTTCCGTGTTCTGATATCGGCCCGGAGATTGGCCACAGTTGTGGCCATGGGCCAAAGCGGCGACTCAGCCTGCAGCACAAAGAGTTCGCAACTTAACTGCGACGCTGCCAGTTGAAAGCCATCAGGACCAGTCTCCGCGATATCGGCTGTGAATCCTGCGTCCTCAAAGACGGCCTGCAACTTACGCAATTGACTGTCGTCGGGGCTCACAATCACTATTTCAGGCTTCAAGCTTCCGTTTTTTGCCGCAAGAATCGTACGGGAAACTGAAGAGCTGCTGCACTGTCCCGGGAAACTTGTGCGAGCAATTCTTGCGGCCAGAGTTCGAACCAGAGCATCCGGACTCTTTAACGCATTACTGAGCACTCGTGGAGCCCGGGAGTTGAATGCAGAGTCTGTTGAGTTCTTCGGAAACGCTCTCAGGAAGCTCGCCGCGGCGTCAGAACAGTGAAGTTCGATGGCAACTTCCAGCGCGTTCAGGAGATCATCGTTCGTCACTTCCGAAGGAACCGCAGCACCGGACTCCGGAGCCGGTTCCGGGGAAGAGGCCGTCACAACCATCATCAGAAGACGAGCCCTGGCGTTGTTGGGATCGAGCGTCAATGCATCAGCCAGATGATTCCCTGCGAGTTCATCGGTTCTCCTGATTGCCGACGACTGGAGCACTTTGAGCAGAGTCCGCTTTTCCTGAATCACAGTCTCCAATTGTTCATCTGCCGCCTTAACCCGGGCTTTTGCGTCCATGAGTGCCGTGGCGTAGTTTGTCGAGCTGTCTGCTTCGATTTCGCCGATTTCAAGGGATCTCAGATAGGACTGAGCCGCATTTGATTCTTTCTGGAACGCGATGATCCTGATGTCCTGCTCCAGCAACAGCAGCACAGAAGGCGAAGATTCGGAAGCCGTAGTTGCGAGTGATGACGAGTCCAGCGTCGCAAATCGTTTGTGACCTGTGCTGATCAGTGATTCCGCGGTCCTCAGCAAATGCTCGACAGCCTGTGTTAACGATTCAATTGAACTCTCGGGAGCACGCAGCTCCCTGATCGCATCCCCGGCGGCCGCAGAAACACTTGAATCCAGTCCTGAGTCAAACTGCCATCGCAACAGGTGGATCGCAAGGTTCGAGTCACCACTCTGACCGATCAACTCCAGGAGTTTCGTTTTCGTTGTGGCATCTGCGGCAGGTAGTTCCTTCAGGAATGCCTGCTTGAGCGAGGCCGCGTGAGTACTTAAAAGCTTGTTCGCAATCTGCCCGGCTTCGGTGCTTTTGTCAGACGCAAGCAACACGGGAACGGCAGTGTCGCCAGCGGTGAGCAGTTCAGTGGCCGCATTCTCCCCGACTGAGCCCGGCACTGACAAACTCTTTACGAACTCAGAAAGCTCTTCTGCCGATCGAGTCTTCGCCTTGCTGGCCGCGTTGATCGATTTCAGCAGTTGCTCTGCCTCGGGTTGCAGTCGGCTATCCTGACGCAGTTCGAGGAACACATCGATCCCTGCCTTGCGTCGGAGCTCGATCAGCTCGTTGTCCCCCAGTTGCATTTCAAGAATGCGTCTCAGAAACGACCGTGAGTCACCTACTCGATCGAAACGCAGGGTTGTCCGTGCCGCTCGCAGCAACGCGTCCGGAGTCGAGGGGGGGAACTGGTAAAGGTCGGGAGCAATCGGGATGGACGCTGTCGCAGGGGCCGCCGAATCGGCATTGGCTTCCGCTGGTGTTTCTGGCTCTTGAGCGAGAATTGCTGAGCCCGATGCAAGGATCAGTATCAATCCGGTCAGTTGGCTGTTTTTGAGCGATACCAAGAATCGATCAGGAACAAGCATCGAAGGATTCCAATCTTTCCAAATCACCCAAGTTACAGGCAAGCAATGAACCCCGGAACCGAGGCAAATCGTGATCATCCATGTTGGCTTCGACAGCAATTTGAATCCAGCACGGAAGTCTCATTTTCGATGTCAGAGGCCACCAAAGTCCTCGGTTTCTGCTCTCTCCTCGCTAAATCGACCTGCCTGTTCAGCAAAGTTCATCCCCGGTGGAACCTGCAGATTGAAAGCTCAAACAATCTGATCGATACCCTTCCCAAACCGCAAAATGCTTGGAGCGAAGGCCCAGAAACATCCTGCAGGCAGAATGCCACGCAGTTAGGCAGCGGATTCATGTTCGGCCCCGCAAAGATTCCATGTCAGCGACAAAAACCGGCGGAATGGGGGATGTTGCCAAGCTGTGATTCACGCTGTCCATTACCTGTGCCTGCTAACAGAACACGCCTGCGCGAAATGGAAGCACAGAGGCATTTGGACACGGTTTTTTGTTCAATTCTCACTCCACAACAAAACACGTAACGCATTGATGTTATTGATTTTATGTTCTCGATACGGCACTTTATTGAACGCTCGGGCACGTTGTTTGCATTTCTGGGCATCAGTTCATTTCGTTGGCATGGATGGTTGCGGAAGAAGGCTGGCAGGAGTGCCTCTGGGGGTTGTTCTGGTTTCGGCCGGAATTTGGAACATCGCCATGATCAGCTTTCGACAGCGATAAGGGTGCAATGCCCAATGTCTGGCCACCCATCACAACGAGTGACGTCCCTGAGCGGGGACATGACTCCGAATTCAAGAAGACTGCAAGCAAATAAGCGAGGAGAAAAGGCGATGATTGGAAGTTTGTGGACCCGACTGCGGCCAGCCGCATTGATGGTCACTCTGGGATTGTGTTTCTTGGCAAGCTCTCCTTTGACAGCAATGTCGCAGGATCCGCCTGCTGAAGCAGCGGCGGCAGCACCTGCTGAGGCCCCGGCTGCAGAGATTGCGGCTCCAGCGGAGGCAGCCGAAGCCCCTGCCGAGGAAGTGACATACAGTGTCCCGGATTCAGCAGAAATCTCTTACTCGATCGACAGCCTGTTTCTGTTCATTTCTGCGGTTCTCGTGATCTTCATGCAGGCTGGTTTTGCTTTGGTAGAGATCGGGCTGAACTCTGCGAAGAACGCGGTCAACATTCTGTTCAAGAATACGATCGACTTCTGCATCGGAGTGCTTCTGTTTTACGTTTGTGGCTATGCCATGATGTATCCAGGTGCTGACTTCGCGGGGAAGTACTTTGGTTATGCTCAGCCTGATTTCGCCGCAGAGGTCTCTGCTGACGACATGAAAGCGGGCTTCTCAAACGCTCCTGGAACTCTCCGGAAGCTGCATCCGCAGGCGGACTTCCTGTTCCAGGCAGCTTTCTGTGCAACCACAGCGACGATCGTCTCTGGAGCTGTTGCTGGACGTCTGAAGTTTTCAGGCTACCTGATCTACACAGTAGTTATCACTGGGTTTCTGTATCCAGTGGTCGGCTTCTGGAAGTGGGGCGGTGGATGGTTGGGAGCAATGGGTTTCCATGACTTTGCCGGATCTGCGGTGGTCCATGCTTGCGGGGGCTTTGCTGCTCTTGCTGGTGCCTGGATGTTGGGTCCACGAATTGGACGGTATTCTGCAGACGGAAAGTCTTTGCCAATTCTTGGGCACAATCTTGCCTACGCCTGTCTCGGCGTATTCATCCTTCTCATTGGCTGGTATGGCTTCAATCCTGGCAGTCAGCTTGCGTTTGCCGGTGGTGGTAACGTCGCTGCGGTTTGCAAGATTGCGGTGAATACAACATTGGCTGCCTGTGCAGGTGGTTGCGTTGGAATGTTCGCGAGCTGGATTGTGTTCAAGAAACCTGACCTGACAATGTGTCTCAACGGGATCCTTGCCGGTCTGGTTGGTATTACTGCTAACTGTGACTGCGTCACAAACAACGAATCTTTGATTATCGGTGCCATCGCGGGGGTCATCGTTATGGTGGCCATCATGGTTCTGGACAAGTTGAAAATCGACGATCCGGTTGGTGCCTTCCCGGTTCACGGTTGCTGCGGCCTGTGGGCATGTATCGCAACAGGGATCTTTGGAGAAGGCAAAGACGTAGTGGTTCAGGCGATTGGTTCTTTCTCAATCGCTGGTTTCTCACTGGTTGTAATGACCATCGTCTTCGGACTTCTCAAGGTGACCAATCTTCTGCGAGTCTCTCGTCAGGAAGAAGTTGAAGGACTGGATGTGCACGAGCACGGTATGCCTTGCTATGCCGCTGACAGTGCCTATTAGGTCGTCTCCCTGAGGCAATCAGTGGCACGAGTTCTCTGTGAGATTGGGCAGCAATGTTGTCGAGTTTCATTGGTAAGTAAATGATGAATCAAGATCGAGACGCTCGGGCTGGAAACGGTCCCGAGCGTTTCGTCGTTGAGAACTCTTCGTCAGGTTTCAGTAACAAGACATGGCGAAGAATGTTAGTTTCCCTTGATATCGCCCACCTCGATATCAACGTATCGCCTCAGCCACCTCTGAGATGATGCGTCAGTGATTGAACTTGTCTGAATTTGCTGTAGTGCACTTCTCCGTTGCCTGCAGCCGATTCAAAAAACCTTCCCTAACCACGTAGTTCAGAAAGACCAAGGAGAACAGGCGATGATGATGTTTTTTGCGCGGCCGTTAAGGAGCCAATGGGCTTCTATGCTGGCCGCTGCTTTGTTGATGCTATCTTCATTCAGCTCCGGGTTGGCTCAGGAGCCGGCCGCAGAAACCGCGGCACCTGCGGCTTCTGCTGAAGCCAGTCCGGAAACGCCCGCAGTAACCCCAGAGGCCGCTTCCACTGCCGCTCCGCACCTGGCAGGCACGATTGACACCGGATCCACGACATGGCTTTTGGTCAGTGCGGCATTGGTTTGCTTCATGATGCCGGGGCTTGCTTTGTTCTACGGCGGTATGGTTCGGGCCAAGAACGTGCTGAACATGTTCATGTGCGTGATGGTTTGTGTCCCGATCATCACGATCCAGTGGGTAGCCTTCGGCTATAGCTTTACATTCGCTGTACCTTCAGCGATTTCTGTCGACGGTGGCAAGAATGAGGACGGCTCCGACAAGCCAGCGGTCAGCTATTTGGGCTGGGATTCAAGCCTTGTATTTCTGAAAGGCTTCTCCGACGTTGATCCGGCCAGCCCAAATTATTTTGGCAAGATCGTGACCAGTGGTGACACGACTGGTGCGTCGCCGACTGGTGTTCCGGAACTACTTTTTGCCATGTTCCAGATGATGTTTGCGATCATTACCCCCGCTCTGATCGTCGGTGCGATTGCTGAGCGAGTGAAGTTTAGTGCCTGGTGTATTTTTGTTGTTCTGTGGGCCACTCTCGTCTACGACCCCGTTGCTCACTGGGTGTGGAACGTCAACGGCTGGTTGTTCCAGAAGGGCGTACTGGACTTCGCGGGTGGGACGGTTGTGCATGTACTTGCCGGAGCCTCCGCTCTCGCTTTGATCCTGATTCTTCCTAAGCGCCATGGCTTTCCGAAGGGACCGTTCCTGCCTCACAGCATTGGCTGGACTTTGATGGGAGCTGGCTTCCTGATGGTTGGCTGGTTCGGCTTTAACGCCGGATCTGCTATCGCCGTCGGTAAAGATTTTCTTCCGGTTTCTGGTGCAGTGGCGGTGATGGCTTTTGCGACAACAGCGATTGCAGGTGGAGCAGCCACCGGGTCGTGGATGATCGCTGAGTGGTTCCATGCTGGTAAGCCAACGGCCATCGGTGTTGCGTCCGGGATGGTTGCCGGTCTGGTTGTGATCACTCCATGTGCGGGTCACGTTAGTCCGGGCAGTGCGCTCGTGATTGGTTTGATTGGTGGCGTTGTTTGTTTCCTCGGAGTTCAACTGAAGCAGGTTCTGAAGTATGACGACTCGCTGGACGTCGTTGGCGTTCACGGAGTCGGTGGAGCTCTGGGAGCTGTTCTCGTAGGCTATTTCACCATCCGACCTGTCGTCGGTGGTATGGATCAAGTCATGCTGCAGTTGACCGGAATCGTTGCGGCGGCCGTCTATGGCTTCGTGCTGACGGCAGTGCTCGGCCTGATTATCCACAAAACAATTGGATTCACGGTGACAGAACATGAAGAAGAAGAAGGCCTCGACGTGACGGAACACGGTGAAACAGCCTATCGTATGAACTAGACGATTGAC
>JBIIIF010000122.1:0-19503 GCA_044235005.1 Planctomycetaceae bacterium
CGCAATGTTCTGGGCCGGTTGTGGAGCCGATCAGAATCCAATACCTCGCCGTACAGTCGAACTCGCCATGGAGTATGGTCGACAAACGGCCGATGCCGTGGACCGAGCGTTACAGAGTCCAATGATACCTGTCACCGGCTCCCTGAAATCCGTCTACCGTGAGATCGATCTGGCCTTTGCTCATATCCCATCTGCTGAAGAGATCCAGAAGGATCTGAAAGCATCCGATGTCTACATTGCTCGACGAGCAATGACGCTCGAAAAGGTCATGGCTCGTGATGGAAGGCTTTCGCCCACCTATCCTTATCCCGTTCAGATGTGGGGGATTGGCGATCATGTGAAGATGACTTTTCTGGGTGGGGAAGTCGTCGTTGACTATGCCGTGCGTCTGAAGGCTGAACTATCGGGCCGATCGAACTGGATCTCTGGATACAGCAACGATGTCATGGGGTACATTCCTTCCGGCCGCGTCCTGATGGAGGGTGGGTACGAAGGTGAATCGTCAATGATTTACTATGGACAACCATCCAAATGGGCTCCCGGAATCGAAGAGAACATCGTGAATACCGTGCAGGAGATCAGCAAAGAAATCTCTGCTGGAACAAAGTGAGTGACTGACTTGAAGAATCATGCCCCCAAGTGGACTCTGCGAGACCGGCTTAGAAGCTTTACGTTCGCCTTCTCCGGACTGAAGATTCTGCTGAAGACTCAGCATAACGCCCGGATCCATCTGGTTGTTACAGGCGTTGTGCTCGCTGTCGGAGCATTATTATGCATCACTGCAATTGAGTGGTGTTTACTGACGCTGGCGATGGCCAGTGTCTGGATCACAGAAGCCCTGAATACTGCAATCGAGTTTCTGACAGATCTGGTTTCTCCTGAGTTTCATCCGATCGCAGGTCAGGTCAAAGATCTGGCCGCAGCGGCGGTACTCATCTCGGCGATTGTCGCAGCGATTGTCGGAGTGATCGTGTTTCTGCCGAGGATCCTTCAGCTACTGTGAATAAGCAGGTTGCAGGGACTGGAGGGTCGTGCTTTGTTGGCAAACGTCTGATGGACGCAGGCACGTCAGCCGACGACTCATCAACCGCCACTACTTCAGCGAGTTCAAATATGCCAGCAGATCGGCAGCCTGCTGAGGCGTCATGTCTCGCAGCAATAGCTCAGGCATGATTGATTTCTGTTGCGAAGTCATAGACTCCACATCAGCCATCGCAATCCGAATTTCTTTGTTCTGCACAGACTTCAGCACAAGCTCTGTCTCTGATCTTTCGACGAGTAAACCAGTATGGACGAGACCATCAACCGTCTCGACCACCTGAGGGATGTATTTCACGTCAATGAATCGAGACGGCTCCAGCAGGTGTGTCAACATTTCTGCTGGCGTGTATTTCTTTGCGATCTGACTCAGATCAGGACCAAGTGTTTCGCCCGACTCTTTGATTCTGTGGCAGTTCCGACAGGATGCTGATCCCTCGCGCAGAAACAGTTGACGCCCACGTTCCACATCCGCCTCCATGGCCAGGAGTTCCGCAGAGTTAATAGCCGTCCCCAGCCTCTTTGCTCGCTTCGATGCCGGAATAAATCGCTCAAAGAGATCTCGCACCTCTGGCTGAGTACTCTGGCTGACCAGGGTCACAATTTCCTGCCGAAGTTCGTTCGGAGTCTCCGCCAACTGAACCCATAGCATCAACTCCGTCGCCCCACGAGTCGTGGATGTTAACTGCTGAACCGCCGATAGCCGCGCCTCAGCCGACATCGTAGAGAATGAACTCAGTAACTCAGAATTATCGGTCTTGGCTGCTGGCGTTGAAGTCGACGCTTCCGTCACAGGCATCTCGCGAATCCACTTGTGAATCATTGAAACAGCAACATCGTCAATCTCTTCAGAACCTATCCGCGGCATACGCCCGCTGCCTGTCTTTGCCAGACGGTAGTGCAGGACTGAGCCTAATGGATCACCAGGACGAATTAACGCCGCGTCGGAAATCCCGAAGGCTCCCTGACCAGGCTTTGCATTTAACAGCTTTGCATCCTCCAGTTTCACATCATGAGCCAGTTCAATGATTGCGCTTCCTCCAGCATGCGGCTGATGACAATGCGCGCAGTTCACGTGAAGGTATGAACGGACTCGATCATTCAGTGACGCTGTCGTCTCATAGGGGTCAGCAAATCGCGGCGCTTCGTCCGGAGCAGTCGGGATCTTTCCACTGATCCAGCCGGCCTTCTGCAAAGTCACGAGCTGATTCTCAGAATCACGTCCGTCCGCTTGACGATTCAACTGCATCAGCGAAAGCCCCAGCGGAGACGCGGTCTGAATGCCTACACTCGTTGTCTTCATTTCGACCCATGGGTTGTGGCACATCTGACATTCGCTGCGAGCCGCAAACCGATAGGTCTGCTCGCGAAGCCCTTCAGGTGCTGACACATCCTGAATGCTGAGTAGTCGGCTGAACCCTGATGAAGGCACCAGCTCGGCATCAGTCTGATCATCGTTCCAGGCAAAGGTGTAGGGTCGCCAACTGTCAGCTTCTCGATGAAGTATCTGCGTTTCCAGTCGTCGCACAGACGATGGCTGGCCCTTGATCATTTCAATGCTGACAGTCTTTGCCAAAACGGATCCGTTGGGGATCATCCACTTCGAATCAGATTCAATCTGAACAGGCTCTTTCCCGGGAACCGCCATCCAGCGTTCCGACTGAGTATGATCGGCCCAATGGTGAGCATTGATTTCATATTGCAAAACCCCGTCTGCAGGGGACTGATTAGCCACGTTGGCAAACAAACCTGTTTCGCTCAGCTTTCGAGGAAACTTCGCATGCTGCCCATCGTCGGGATTCGGGACAAGTCGATAAATCTGTTGAGTTCGCTGATAGTCGACAAGGAAGATCTCACCAGCATTGTCTTCTCCGAAAGAAACCAACTGCAGAGGAGTCTGGGCCAATTCCTTATGCCAGGTCATCTGGCGCCCGTCATGTTTCAATCCCCAGATTTTTCCGGATTGAAAGTCACCGTAGACATAAACGCCCTGCAGTTCCGGCAGTTGGCTGCCATGGTAGACAAAGCCCCCGGTAATCGATGCAGCCTCGGAATGCGGATGACTCACAACGGGAGGCGAGATTGGAGCGGGCCCGCGTTTCGATTCAGGAAGTGCCGCCTGAGGACCCTCCATAATTGGCCATCCGTAATTGCCTCCACGTTCAACGCGATAGATCATCTCCCAAAGCTGCCAGCCGACATCTCCAACCCACAAGTCGCCTTTGACACGGTCAAAACTCATCCGCCAGGGATTACGAAAACCGAACGCCCAGATTTCAGGCCGCACGTTTTCCATTCCAATGAACGGATTGTCGGCTGGAATTCCGTAAGCCAGATCCGACGCGGGATGATCCACATTGATCCTCAGAATGTTCGACAACAGATTGCTGACATCCTGTCCCGCC
Organism: Planctomycetaceae bacterium; assembly: GCA_044235005.1. Classification (GTDB taxonomy): domain Bacteria; phylum Planctomycetota; class Planctomycetia; order Planctomycetales; family Planctomycetaceae; genus SXXK01. The sequence goes on from JBIIIF010000122.1 coordinate 3,444, forward strand.
ATCAGCGGATCCGGTGGTGAAGGAGCCCCTCCGTCACCAGTCGAAATATAGAGATAGCCATCCGGACCGAACTTCAAACTGCATCCGTTGTGGCCACCAGACCACCAGCGAATGATGACCTTTTCTGTCGAGGGATCGATCGTCGGCCACTGACCCGATGTTCCATTTGCGTTTGAGGCAACATCACCAGCCATCTGGAACTCAGACACAAACGTTCCGTCAGGCTTGTCGTTGCCCTGAATGTAGCAGATGTAGACTTTGCGATTTGACTCAAACTTTGGATGAAAAGTAATCGCATACACCGCTGACAAATCCGGATGCGTTTCCTTCAAATCAACGACCAGGTCCGCGGAACCCACATCGGAGCGATTCGAAAACGATAAAATCCTGCCTCCCTGTTCCGCGACAAACAGGCGATCAGACCCCGGCGCTGGGGTCAGATCAAGCGGCTGCACAAATTTGAGATTCGGAAAGGCCAGTTCGGCACGATACGGCGGAGCAGGATCTGGCGAACCAGAAATCTTCGACGTCGACCACGCCTCACGGACCGAGGCTTGCTCTTCCTGTGCAGAAGCCAATCCCGCGATCCCGACGATCTCTGCAAGCAGCACAAATGACAGAAATAACGATCGACCACTCCGAGAACCATTCGACATCACTCAGGACTCCACAAGAACCCGGGGCTATCAGCATCTGAATCAGAAATCGAAGTCTAAACCGGGGCAGGGGATCAAAAAAGTGATTGAGTATCACGATCTGTTCTACGCTCAGCCTATTCATGACCATCCACCCGACGAAATCGGCCACGCTGTATGTCTGTCACATACTCATAGGTGGACCTCGTCAAACGAAAACGCCGCAGTTCACAAACTCTGCAGAACAGAGCACGCAAACTGCGGTGGATCAGGAACAACTTCAATTTAGACGGTAGGATCGACACTCCCTATCGAGTGTTGAATGTGTTCCGGGCATCCTCGGCCGTTCGAAATTCTTCACGATCTGTCAACTGCACGACTTTCTCAGTCTTCTGACGAGCACGGTAGACTTCCATCGTGACGGATGAGCCGATATCAGATAAACTCACGAGGTTAATCAGGTGGTTCTCGTCAACAACTTCGACTCCATTGTAAGTCAGGATGACATCATCTGGCTTAAGTCCAGCCAGAACAGCAGGGCTGCTGCGATGTGAGTAGACTCGAGTAATTCGAGCACCGCGAGCTCGTGACATGCCAAGTCGCTGTGCTGCCTCATCGGAGAAATTATTGTCCAGCTCAACACCAAGATAAGCGCGGCGTACTTTTCCGTAGGCCACCATCTGCTCGAAGACTCGACGAACCAGATTGCTGGGGATGCTGAAGCCGATCCCTTCATTGCCGCCACTGTTGGAGGCGATCGCGGTGTTGATTCCCACCACGTTCCCGTTGACGTCAATAAGCGGACCACCGCTGTTGCCAGGATTAATGGCCGCATCGGTCTGGATGAAGTCCTGATTCGTTACAGACTGATCTGCAGTGAGAGAAAGATCACGTCGGCCCTTCGCACTCACGATCCCCATCGTCACTGACTTACTCAACCCAAAAGGACTTCCGACCGCGAGAACAAAATGCCCCATCTCGACCGTACTGCTATCACCCCAACGTGCCGTTGGCTGGCCACCATCCGGAATCTGCATAATCGCGATATCGCTCTCGGTGTCGCGATAGACTCGCAACGGATGAACGGTCGCTCCATCAGACAGCACGACGTCGATCGCCGGCATTTCTGCGCCGCGAACAACGTGATTGTTCGTAATCACGAACAGGCCTTTAACAGCTTCACTTCTCATGATGACGCCGGAGCCGGTTTCTTCAACTTTGCGCTCGTTCTCGACGCGAATAGCCTGAATATGAACGGCCGACGGCATAATGTCGGCTGCGATGTGTGAGATATGATTCCCGCTGTCGACCAGTGCCATAGCCTGAGCAGGGAGCACCGTTCCTCCGGTTCCTTCTGCAGGAACCGCATTCGCTGAGGCAGTAAACCTCATCGAATCAAGGTGCCCTCCGACCGCAAGTCCGATCGAAAGCATGGCTACATAAGCCGCTATTGAACTACGTCGCGCCATCAACGGACTCTCCGACGGAAAGTTTCACATCCTGTGGCGCGGCTCCTTCCGCATTCGAAATCATTCAGATCGCTGAATCCGAAAAGACAAACTGACTCATCGAATCAGACGGTCTTCCTCGGATCCGGTTCTCCGAGCACACTCATCCATCGAGAGGCTCTGGAATCGTCCAGAAGTCGTATCGAACTGCCGATTCGGCAAAGGCAAATCGAATTCGGTGGAATCTGCCGAAACGCTATGACACTGAACAGATACGGATTCCAACCGGAATAATCGTCAGAGTTTTGAAGAGATCTGTTTACTGGATTCTTGACCCAGCTACCACGGGAATTTCTCCCAGACGGCGCATCGCTTGTAATCGTTTCTGAAACGATTACCCTCGCCAGCCCACTCGTCTCTCGGAGGGCTAATTTATGCTTCGCGCTGAATGTGTGTTTGGGATATTCGGAACGCTGATCGCCTCGTCTGCACTGCATGCCGATCAGCCTTTGTTTCGTCGCCATGTTATCAATGCCGACTCCACCAACTGCGCTTGTGCAGTGCTGGATGTGAATGGAGATGGCAAGCTCGACATTGTCGCAGGCAGCCTGTGGTATCAGGCGCCGAACTGGGAGAAACATCCGGTCCGCGAGGTTGAACAGATCCGCGGTCGTCCTGATGACTATTCGAATCTTCCTTTGGATGTGAACAAGGATGGTCATATCGATTTGGTAAGCTGCAACTATCGAAGCCAGTCGTTGTACTGGATTCAGAATCCAGGTCCGGCAGCAGCCACAGGTGCGACGTGGATCAAACATGAAATCGCCAAACCTGGCCCTATGGAAACAGGCCGATTGGCTGACATCGATGGCGATGGAAATCCGGATGTGCTTCCGAACGGTACTGAGTTCGCCGCATGGTGGAATCTGGAGCCGGGCCCGGAGCCAAAGTGGAGTCAGTTTGCGCTGCCCAAAGAACTGGCCGGACACGGACTCGGCTTCGGTGATATCAACGGTGACGGTCGAAACGACGTCATCGGGCCCAAAGGCTGGGCCGAGGCTCCAGAAGATCGACGAAACGGTCGCTGGACTTTCCATCCCGAGTTCGACCTGTGGAAGGGTGCATCGATTCCAATCCTCGTCCACGATGTTGACGCTGACGGCGACAATGATCTGATCTGGGGCCGCGGGCACCGATTCGGTCTGTATTGGATGGAACAGGCCAAGGATTCCGAGGGTAACAGACGCTGGATCCGCCATACGATCGATACAAGCTGGTCACAGGCTCATAGCCTGCTCTGGGCAGATCTTGATGGTAATCAGCAGTCGGAACTGATCGCGGGCAGTCGTTACCTGGGTCACGATGGAAAGGATCCCGGCGAATACAATCCTCTTGTTGTTTGCTCCTACCAGTTCCTGCCGGAAACACGCACATGGAAACAGACCGTCATTTCCTCGGGAGATAACGTCGGATTCGGGCTGGATCCCAAGGTCGTGGATCTCGACGGCGATCTGGATCTGGATCTGATCTGTCCGGGACGTAGCGGACTGCATGTTCTCGAAAACCTGCTGAAGAATCCGGCTGGGAGTCCTCCTGACTCGGCAAAGCCTGCAATTACAGCCAGTGATTACAATCACGCAGACGTGTCCACTGTCAAAGATCGAGACGGCAAAAGCCGACCTATCAGCACTCCCTTTGATATGGGCCTGCGCCGTCAACATATTCTTGACGGTATGTCCCTCGCCATGGGACCGCTCCCTCTATCTGAACAGCGTGTGCCTCTGCAGATGGAGGTACTCATGGAGGAAACAACGGACAAGTATCTTCGAAAGAGAATCTCCTTTGCATCAGAACCGGGTGACCGTGTTCCTGCATGGCTGCTGATTCCGAAAGATCTCAAGTCTCCTGCCGCTGCGATGTTGTGCCTGCATCAGACCACAGGAATAGGAAAAGGGGAACCGGCCGGTCTGGGAGGACTCGAAAACCTGCACTACGCTCATGAACTGGCCGAACTCGGTTTCGTTTGCCTCGTCCCAGATTATCCGTCGTTCGGAGACTATCCCTACGATTTCAAAGTCAAGGGTGCTCACTATGGCAGCGGCTCCATGAAAGCCATCTGGAACAACATCCGTGCGATCGATCTTCTCGAATCGCTCGAAGAAGTGGATCCAGATCGAATTGGCTGCATCGGACATTCCCTCGGCGGCCATAACACTCTGTTTACAGCGGCCTTTGACTGTCGAATCCGAGCATCCGTAACCAGTTGTGGTTTTACGGCGTTCCATCATTACTACAAGGGTAATCTCGCTGGATGGACCAGCGACCGCTACATGCCTCGCATTCGAGATGAATACGGGAACGATCCGAACCGAGTCCCGTTCGATTTCTATGAGGTTTTGGCCTCGATCGCCCCTCGATCAATCTTTGTGAACGCACCTGTTTCAGATGATAACTTTGAGAATACCGGAGTTCGAAAGGTTGTCGCGGAGATAGAAAAAGTCCAAAAGATCTACGGAGAACAAGCGGGCGTCGTGACAGCTCGTTACCCGGAATGTGCGCATGATTTTCCGGATGAAGTGAGAGCTGAAGCCTATCAGTGGCTGAAAGAACAACTTCAATAGAGATTCAGGATCAACCCAACGCTTTCAAACGAGGAAACCTTCTCGATGCGATCATTCTTGTTTTGTCACCTGATGACCTGTGGAATGTTATTCATGTCATCTTCAGCAATGTCGGACGATTTCATGCTGTCTCTCCGTCGTCAGCAAAAGTCAGAGTCCAACAACCATCAGTTTGTCCGCATCACAGAAACAGAGTCCTGGTCGCCCGCAGAGACAGCCGTGATTGTTTGCGATGTCTGGGACAAGCACCATTCCATTAACGCTGTTCGCCGGATGGAAGAGTTTCTCCCCCGGATGAATGACGTTCTGAAAGAAGCTCGTCGGCAGGGTTCAATCATTATTCACTCGCCCAGCGACTGCATGCCAGCCTTTGAAGGTCATGCCGCACGTCAACGAGCGATCGAAACCCCTGCAGCGAACGCCCAGCCGACAAATATTGAATTCTGGTGTTCGAAAATTCCGACTGAAGAACAAGCGGTCTATCCGATCGACCAGTCCGATGGCGGTGACGACGACGAACCCACTGAACACGCGAAGTGGGCCGCTGAACTCAAAGCGCTCGGGCGAAATCCGGGACTTCCCTGGAAATCACAGAACGCAGGAATTGAAATCGATGAAAAACTCGATTTCATCAGCGACAAAGGTGATGAAGTCTGGAGTATTCTCGAAGCATGCGGAATCAAGAACGTCATTCTGGTTGGAGTCCACACCAACATGTGTGTGCTCGGTCGGCCTTTTGGACTTCGACAGTTAACTCGCAACGGCAAAAATGTTGTGCTCATGCGAGATCTGACAGATTGCATGTACAACCCAAAGTCCTGGCCTTATGTCGATCACTTCACGGGAAATGATCTGATCATTTCACACGTTGAACGATTCGTCTGCCCAACCATCACCAGCGATCAGATTCTGGGAGGCAAGCCGTTCGCGTCTCAGTACGACAAGCGTAAAGCACGAGACGTGATGAGCCCGGGGACTATCGCGGCCGATGAATCTTCCTTCAATAAACACTGGACGACTGCAATCGCAGGCGCTTCTCTGAAAGAAGCGTCTAACGGAGTCCTCGAATCCGTCGACAAGTCGATTTGGTATCGCTGCACGATTCGCATCCCTTCTGCGTGGCTGTCTGATTCCGGTTTGCAGCTTGTGATGGCAGACAACACCAGCAAGGCAAAAGCATGGCTGAACGGAACGCAGCTTGAGACAACATCAGACGGTTCACACTTTATGATTCCCCGTGACGCTGTATTTGCCGACGATATCAATCTGCTGGTGATTCAGAACGTCGGCACAGAGTCCGTATCGCATCTACTTGCACCACCGTTGCTGCTGTCCGGCGACCGTTCGCTCAAACTGGCCGGACGATGGCAGTTCCGCATCGGCGACGATGAATCGCTGTCCAATATTCCGCTGCCAGCAAAATTTGGTATCGGCTCAGATGTCCTGTTTGAAGCGAAATGACCTGTTCAATATCAGCCATAGTGAGCAACACACGGCATCCTTGCAGGCTCATAGATCGCGCTCATCGAAAGTGGAAGCCGTTCCAATTCTTCTCTGGATTCGACAAGCATTCATGACCGCACTCCGCCTTGCCCAGCGATACACGCCTGCGATCTTCTTTCTGGCTGTCGTAACTTTGGCAGCATTAATACCACGTGTCAGCGGACAACAGGGAGAAATCAGGAACTCTGCCTCTTCGGCCGATCGCATCGAGAAGGCGCAGCAATTTCATCAGCGTGCCACTGAGAAAACCGGACTGCTGATTCCACTCTATATCTATCCCGCCAACGTTCACACGAACAAAGACTTCAATCGAGTTATCGAGCTAAAGCGGCAATACTCCGAAGTTCCGTTCTGGGTCATCGTGAATCCGGCATCGGGCCCGGGCACTTCAATCGACGCCAACTACACAAAAGCCATTGACCGGCTCATCGGCGCGGGATGTGTCGTGCTGGGCTACGTCTCAACCAGCTACGGAAAAGTCCCCGTCGAAACCGTGCAAACGAACATGCAAACATGGCAGAAGTTCTACCCCAGAGTTCAGGGAATCTTCTTCGATGAAATGCTCTATGAAGACAACGAGACGGCAGTAGAACATCAAGTCACGCTTAATCAATCGGCGCATAACCTTGGCTTCTGGCCGACAGTTGCGAATCCAGGCACAGACACGCCCGGCCGATTTCTTTCAGTTGAGTCTGCCGACGTCATCGTGATTCACGAAAGCGATCAATGGCCGACGGAAGAAAAGCTGCATGGTAACTACTTCGGAGGCTATTCCGATTATCCGCCGTTTTCCCGTGCAACGCTCATGTACGGGCAGAAGCAGTTAAACGCCAATGATGTTCGAATGGCGCAGAAGTATACTCGCTGGATTTATGTGACTCAGGACACCTACAAACCCGGCGACTCAGATCATCCCAATCCATGGGATCAGCTTTCAGAACATCTGGAAGAACTCTGTCGCATATTGAACGACTGAGAGCGTCACTGCGTCAAACCCTGAAAAGCTGACTTTTCTTCAATGTTCTCCGAGCAAACTCAATGGCCTGCATCAGTTGTTCGATGTCACTCTGCGTGTTGTAGGCCGCAAGACTCACACGCGTTGTCGCGGAAACTCCGAGATGCGTATGTAACGGCATCGTGCAATGATGGCCGTGGCGGGTGAACACACCTTTCTGATCGAGCAATGCCGCAAGATCTTCGGGATGAACACCATCGATTCGAAAGCTAACGATGCCTCCCCGATGCTCCAACGCCGGTCCATAGATCGTCATCCCCGGAACAGCCATCAACCGTTCCATCGTCGACTTCAGCAATGTTTGCTCATGCTGATGGATCGCTTCGAGGCCGATGCTCTGAACCCAGCGAACAGCTTCACCCAACGCGATCGCCTGAACGATCGGCATCGTACCGGCTTCAAACTTCGCCGGGGCAGGGGACCAGGTTGAGTTTTCAATTCGCACTTCGGAGATCATGTGACCTCCGAAAATTATCGCATCCATCTCGTCCAGTCGCTCCGGTTTGCCGTAGAGAACTCCCACACCCGTCGGCCCGTATAGTTTGTGGCCGCTGAACACGAGAAAATCTGCGTCAAGGGCCTGCAGATCTGTCATCATATGCGGAACGCTCTGCGCGCCGTCAATGACAACGCAAGCTCCCACCTCGTGAGCCCGTCGCACGATTTCAGCAACAGGATTCACTGTGCCCAGCATGTTGGACATCGCAGTGATGGCAACTATCCTGGTTCGTGAACTCAGGACTTCTTCGAGTCGTCCCAGGTCCAGTCTTCCATCATCCGTCAGCGGAATCAGTCGCAGAGTTGCTCCACGTTCTTTCGCCAATTGCTGCCACGGAACAAAGTTAGCGTGATGCTCCATTACCGTCGTCAGAATCTCGTCACCCGGCTGAACATGCCGCCGCCCCCAGCCGAATGCAATCATGTTCAAACCGACCGTCGTTCCCGGAGTAAACACGATCGATGATTCACTGCCCGCATTCAGAAACCGGGCGATCGCCACTCGAGCGCCTTCGAACTCTTCGTCGATTCGCAGACCAAACTGGTAGGTTCCACGATGCGCATTCGCGAAATACTGCTCCTCAACTTCGCGTTCTTTGTCAATCACAACCTGCGGCTTCTGAGCCGACGCGCCACTGTCGAGATACACCGGCAACTGGCCACTGACAAGAGGGCGATTCAGCACCGGAAACTGGCGGCGAATCTGCTCTCCGTCAAGGGGCTTCAAGGGCACCGGAGGATTCTTTGCTGGCGAGGCACATGACTCGACATGGACAGCCGGCGAGGCTGTCGACTTCGCCTGGCCGTCACTTGATAGATGACGCTGGGCCAACAACAGAATCTTCTCAACCATTCCGCGCAAGCCATTCCGGCGTTGTGGACTGATATGCTGCTGCAGATCCAGCCGCTGAAAAACGCCGAGAATGTCATAGTCCAGAATCTGCTGTGCGGTCTTCGAATTAAAGGCCGCCTGCAGAATCGCAATCAGACCTCGAACAATGTTGGAATCGCTGTCGGCTCGAATTGTAAAAGCTGCCTGTGGTTCCGTTCCACTGGTCTCTGCAATCAGCCATACCTGGCTTTGACAGCCATGGACCCGGTTGAGTTCTGTACGTGCCTCAGCCGGGAAAGACGGCAGATCATCCCCCAGTTCCAGCAGATACTGAGACTGATCCTCTCGATCAAGGTCCGCAAATTCTTCAAAGATCTCTTCGAGTGATGGCAACATTCAGAGAATTTCCAGAACAGGGCCTGCGGGAGATTTCACAAGCTCCTTGAAGACCTGCATTGCAACGTTCTGGCAGACTTTCCGCAGAGCATCACGTGACGGACTGTCATCAAGCATCATCTGCATGACTTGACCTCGGTCACTGTATTCACGAATCGCTGCGTTTAACGGAATTTCTCCGAGGAACGGAATCTTGAGTTCCTGAGAAACCTTTTGAACACCACCACGGCCAAAAATTTCTCCAGTCATGTTCTCCACAAAACCGAGGATCGGAACGTTAACCTTCTGGTACATGTCCACCGCCTTGATCGCATCCAGAAGAGCAACCTGCTGCGGCGTGCAGACAACAACGGCCCCGGCCAATCCGACCTGCTGCGCAAGTGTCAGAGAAACGTCACCGGTGCCTGGCGGAAGATCAATGATCAGATAATCCAGTTCGCCCCACGCGGTGTCCTTCAAAAACTGTGTGAGAGCCTTGTGAAGCATCGGGCCACGCCAGACGACGGATTGCCCCTGTTCAATGAAGAACCCCATGGACATCAGTTTTACGCCAGCCGCGTCGATCGGCTCCATCCGCATAAACTTGTTACCGTGTTCGTCGGCAATCTCAGTCGCAGCCGGACGCCCGTCGGCGCTCATCATGTGCGGAATGCTGGGACCATAAACATCCGCATCCATCAGTCCGACTCGGCATCCAAATGAGTGGAGTCCACAGGCCAAAGCCGCCGCAACGGTACTCTTACCGACACCACCTTTGCCGCTGCCCACTGCAATGATGTTGTGCACATTCAGGCCAATTCGACCACCCGCATCCTTTCCTCGCACGGTCGAGTGCAACTCAATTCTGGGCTCAAGCTCCGGCGCCGCGAACTTGATTCTCTGTCGAATCAGGTCTTCCAGCTTCTTGCCATCAGGATAAGCCGGAGTAGGAAGTTCAATTCGAACTCGAGCATCATTGCCGTTAACGAATGTGTCTCGCACCATCCGAAGTTCGCCGAGAGGTTTCTCGGTGATTGGTTCAATAACATTCGAGACCAGAATCTGTAGTTGCTCGGCGGTTGGCATGGGAGATGACGTTTTAGGGCAAAATGTTGATGGGCGGCCAGTGATCCAGTCCACGCATCGTACGCTCACCCAACGTCAGTTCAACCGGCGGGCTATTGCTAGTTAATGCGATTCGCAGAAACCGCAGAGTGATCCCGGGAACGAGGGACCCGTTTCCGTCGCAGTTTGCGACACCGCACCTGAATTTCGCGCAATTTCAGCCAAGTCCGGCAGCAGATGATTTCAGACTCGCGGGTCGGATTAACGCACTTGTGCGAACAGCAATGCTTTTGAAGCAGAAACTCGCAAGCGGTCAGAGGATTGCCTGAATTTCCCGGCAGCGTTCATGTACCCTGCAACATCCAGCGAACCAACAACTTCTTATCCGCACACCATCAGCCACCGATGCCACTCAAAAAGATCAGTACTGCGTTTCAACATTCGGCGGTTTGGGTGGCTTCAAAGTCCACAATTGCAACATCTCGACGATGAACGAAAAACACATCGCAAAATACACATATCCCTTTGGAATTTTCTGGTGGAAGCCCTCGGCCACCAACAGCGTTCCAATGAGCATCAGAAATGAAAGTGCCAGAATCTTGATCGTCGGATTGCGTTCAATAAAGAGGACGATCGCTTTGGAGAACACGAGCATCCCAATCACTGAGAGAATAATGGCCGTGACCATAATGGGAATAGGACTTTTCAGCCCCTCGGTCATGCCTACCGCTGTGATCACGGAATCCAGGGAGAAGACCACATCGATCATCAGGATCTGAAACAACACGGCCTGCAGAGAACTCTTCCTCGTCGGCCGAGCGTCATCATGACGGGCGTCCTGCATCTTGTGATGAATCTCACGAGTTCCCTTAAACAGCAGGAATAGACCACCAAAGATCAGAATCAAATCTTTCCCGGTTACCGCATGCCCCAGTATCACGAATAAGTCTTTGGTCAGCGTCATCACCCAGCCAATCGCAAGCACCAGCAGAATGCGGGAGACTACAGCCAGCAGTAACCCCAGAGTCCTGGCCTTATCGCGATGGGATTCCGGCAGTTTTCCGCACAGGATGGCAATAAAGATCACATTGTCGATGCCCAGCACCATTTCAAGTGACGTTAACGTCAGCAGGGCAGCCAGCGATTCTCCGTTCAAGTACGCATCCATCGGTTCTTTCCCTGTCCTGCGAGTCTTAATGCCGATCAACTGATCGGAGTGTGAAGCATAGGAAACTCGCTTACTTCTTCATAATGCCAATATTCGAGGACATTATGTCTTTCAGAAACGATGTCGACGCCTGGACGTCGCTCGCCGCCCAAAAATCGCTTCAAGCCTCAACTCGTGCTTCCATAGGGTTTGATCAAAAAAGCCTCCATGACGAGCCCTCGTCAGTGGTCTCAGATCATAAACCACTCCATCGACAGCAATTAGCTGCCGCTGCGTTTTCATATCTTAGCCATATTGCCGGCGACAAGATCGGCGTCTCTCAGAATTTCCGCAGCGTCCACAGATATTCGAGCAACGGCGTCAGGAACGCCAAGCCGCTCCAGTAACATCAGACCCTGATTCGATGAAGCCTCGTACTTTTCAGCAGTATCGAATCGCTGAAGATGATTCGCGATGTCATCAGCAGCAGCCACAAGTGCCACAAGACGATGATCGCCATTCGCATGCTCCGGAGTGTGGTGATGACGGATAACATCGATCAGCACAGGAGGCAAACCACTCTTCGCAGCGAAATAGGCACCGGCTTCGGCATGAGAAGTACCGATCACGGACCACTCGTGATCAACCGTTGCAGACGATTCTTCGAACGTCAAAGCGTCAAACTCCTGAAACTCATCACCGTAGCACGCAGCCAGAATCGTTCGCCCAATGTCATGCACAAGACCAGCCGTAAACTCTTCTCCATCGAATCCAAGCAGTAGTCGCTGATTCAGCGAGTGGCAGATGGCAGCGGTCACATATCCGTGACGTGCCAGAGATTCTCGAATCCATTCCTGCTTCATGGACATCCGGGCCATCAGGCTGGAAATGCAGGAAGTCAGGATCAGATTTCGACAGGTCCTAATCCCAAGGCGAACGACTGCCTGACGAACATTGGAGATCGACCTGCCACCACTATACAGAGCACAGTTTGAAAAACTGAGTATTCCTGAAAGCAGCGAAACATCGCGTTCAATCAATGACAAAAATTCGTTGACAGAGCAATCCGGATCTTCAGAAATCTGAATAGCGCGCACAGCCAGCCAAGGCAAAACAGGCGGAGGTCCACACGACTCCAACCTCCGTTGTACATGGGGTGAGAGAAGAACGGGAATGGCTGTGTCCGCGGCAGAATCGACCGACGCAGCGGCTGCCTGGAGAGGCATTTTCGGACTCCGGTAGTCAATGGGCAGAACCATGGGTGTCGACGAGCAGGAGCCCAATGGCCAGAATGCCTTGAACAAACCGCACTCTGCTCTGATCGCAGACAAAAAAAGGAGCTTGCTGAACTTTAAAAAAAAGCACGATCGGGGAATGGGGGTAACCGGGGATGCCATATTGAAGGTGATGATTAGTCCGATTTCAACAACGCTTACTTCGTCAAGCGGCATAAACTGAGGCCGGGGACTCGCGGCATGCATTTTGGAGAACGTCACCTCAATCGTAGCCGTACGCAAAACAGTCTGCCGTCCCTGGTCATAGTGAAAACACAGGCCCAGGGAAGTCGTTTGACGATTAAAACGCGTTCATTAATGATCCCGGCAGACCTCGCGATTTCAAGTTATGCGACTGGTCGTCTTCCCGGTGGCGCATTCCATGTGCGGACTGGCTTCCGAAACTTAAACACCCCGAGCATGCCATGCCTGACCAGTTTCTTAAAGACCTCCTGTTGACCCCCGGAACCTCCGGTCAGGAAGAAAATATTCAAAAAGTGGTTCGGGCTTATGCGAATGAGTTCGCGGCTGAAGTTGAAACCGACGTGTTCGGCAACCTGCTGGCAACGGTTAATCCCAAAGGGACGACCACGATTCTGCTGGACGCTCACTGTGATCAGATCGGCCTGATCGTTAAACACATCGACAGTTATGGTTTCATCCGAGTCAATCCCGTCGGTGGATGGGATTTACAGATCCTGCTGGGCCAACGGATGTTAGTTCATACTTCCTCGGGTCCCATTCCGGGAGTCATCGCTCGAAAACCAATTCATCTCCTGGATCCGGAGGAACGCAAAACGGTCCCGAAGATGAAAGAACTCTGGATCGACATTGGGTCCACGTCCGAAGCGGAAACTCGTTCTCTTGTAAGCATCGGCGATACCTTAACGCCAGAACCCTGCCTGCGCGAACTTCGCAATGGTCGGCTCGCAGGAGTCGCCATGGATGATCGGACAGGAATCTGGGTGATCATGACCGCACTCAAAAAAATTGCTCAGAGAAATCCGTTTGCCAAGGTCGTTGCCGTGTCATCGGCCCAGGAAGAAATCGGCCTGCGTGGTGCGACAACCAGTGCATTCAGCATCAAACCAGACATCGCTATCGCAGTTGATGTGACTCATGCAACAGATTGTCCGGGAATTGACCAAAATGAATTCGGTCGCATTGAGATTGGAAAAGGAGCTGTCGTTGTCCGTGGCCCAAATGCCAACCCGAGAGTTGTTGAATTGCTGATAGAGCAGGCTCAGGAAAAATCGATTCCTATTCAAATCAATGCACTCGGTTATCCGGCCAGCAACAACGGGGCCGCCATTCAGATCTCCCGAGGTGGCTGCGCAATGGGCCTTGTTACCATTCCCAATCGATACATGCATAGCCCGGTAGAACTTGTTGCCGAATCAGACCTGGAGAACGCCTCAGACCTGATTGCTGCCTTCTGTCTGGCAATTCACAAGGATTCCTGCTTCGTGCCGTAGTAGCAGCCCCAGGATGACTTCCGGATTAAATCAATTGGAGACTCATCTGTGTGACAAGCGAAAGCGCATGCACACAGGTTACGGGTATCATCTTTACTCCATCCTGGGCAACGAGCTGAAAGAAGCGCCAGAGACAATCTTTGCCTAAGGACAAACGACTCTCCGCTTTCTGCCCACGCTTCCCAGCACCCCGAGATCCCCAGGTCAACTTTGCATCAATGTCGAATCCGAAAAACTCTACAGAATTCCCATCGAAGCAGATTCGGGAAATCTGATATACCACGCACGTACAGGCTGCGGTTTCGCAACAGAAATGTGTGACTGAACCTATTGTAAGCCGATCGAATTCTGGCTCTCGGATTGAATGAATACAGGCCGTTCTATGCAGAAGACACTTCGCCATCTTGCCGTCATCACCTGTGCATTGCTGACCATGTCTTCAATCGATGTTGTCAGCGGGCAGCAGTCATCGGACCCTCGACAAAACAAGAAGATCATCGTTTCCAAAGCTGGCGCTGAGATGAAGACACCACAGGCCGTTGTCTGGCGCGCCTATCTTGGAGAGGTCTTTACGGTCGCCCAAACTAACGGCGAGTGGCTGTGGATCAAAGAAAAGGGCGGCTGGCTTTGGGAGAAAGAGGCCGTCTATTTCGACACAGCAATCGAAGAGCTTTCTCAAAGAATCAAAGCGACACCAACGGCCGAGAATTATCACTTGCGTGGCGTGGCATTCCTTGCTCATGAAAACTACGACAATGCGATTGCAGATTTTTCTGAGAGCCTTCGCAAAAGCCCAAGAAATGCCGGGGCGCTAAACAATCGCGGACAGGCCAGCTATCTCAAAGGTGACTACAAATCAGCGGTCACCGACTTCTCCGGGGCCGTTGTGATGGACCCCAAAAACTTCCTCGCATTCAATAATCGTGCGCTTGCCTATCTGGAAACGGAAGAACTGGACCTCGCGTTTTCCGACTTGCAGTCCGCCCTGAAACTTGTTCCGGAGTATCCGGAAGCACTCAACAATCGGGGCATCGTTCATCAGAAGATGAAAAAGTATGACGAAGCGATTGCTGACTTCACTGCTGCACTAAAAATCGATTCGCGCTACACCGACGCATTGGGGAATCGAGCATATACGCTGCAGCTTAAGAAGGAGTATGGTAAGGCAATCGCAGACCTCGAACTCGCCATGAAAACCAATCCGGAAGGCTATGAAGCCATCAACGATCTCGCCTGGCTTCTGGCGACAGCAACGGAATCCAGCGTGCGCAGCGGGGCAAGGTCACTGGAACTGGCAACACAGGCCTGCAACATGACCAACAACCAGCAGTGGAACACGCTCGACACACTGGCCGCAGCCTATGCAGAAAATGGGCAATGGGACAAAGCAAAGGAGTTTCTGGAGAGTGCAATTTCAAAAGCCCCGGAGAAAGAGAAACCTCGCCTGCAGGGTCATTTAGATCTCGTAATTGGCCAGATGCCGATCCGACAGTAGCATCGGATGTAAAGCCACACCGCCTGCGACACTTTAAGACGTTCACCGTGGCAATCACATCAGCGGGACGAACGATTTTTCCGTCAAGCCGGAATCAGATTCAGAAAGAATCGGACCATGAATCGGTTCGTGGCGAATCCCGGTGGTTAATGCCGAGCCAATAATCTGGTCTCGGCCTTTCGTTGTACGATCCCGGATTTCATCAACTGTCGTATTCTGTCTAATCTGCCTCAGCTTTCCGATCCACAGACTGCTGTGGCCACCCGTGACGTACTCCAACAAGCCTCCAGGACTTTGGATTGACAGCAGCCAATCCGCGCCAAAGCGGCAGCAGCCTTCGGCGGTTCGGGAGGACCGAATCGGTCGCTTCGATTAAGCTTGTCGCAGCCACAAGTGCAATCTTCGTACACCATGCAAAGGTGTTAGCCGATGGCAGGGACATTAACGTTTCTGCGGATTGGTCCGGTGGGTTGGAATTTACGGAGTTTATGGACCGAGTAATTCTGTTGAGCCAATGCCTCACGTAAACCCTCCCGGAGAATTCATGCTGCAGAAAGACTACGGGCTATGTTCAACGAGGACGCTTTCAGGAATTTTCGTATCCCGGGGTCTGTTCCGGTTCGAAAACACCAGGCGTTTCTCGGAAATAAACTATGTCCAGCATCAAGACCAACTCC
>JBIIIF010000362.1:0-5784 GCA_044235005.1 Planctomycetaceae bacterium
CATATTGACACCAGCACGAGGGCTTGGGCCAACGGTGACCGAGCCCCATTTGCGTGACGCGTCGAGAATATCAACGATGTATTTCAGAATCTTTGGTTCAACAATGACCTGTTTTACCACATTCTGGATCGCCAGCACGTCTTCCGATCCAAGGACCGGTCTGAGGTCGAAATCACTTAATCGCCGCGGATCTTTTCCGGAGGCATAGTGTCCGAGGATGTCGATCTCGTCAGCCGGTTGCGGATAATCGACTAACAGTTTGAACATGAATCGGTCTACCTGAGCCTCCGGCAGAGGGTAGGTTCCCTCATGTTCAATTGGATTCTGGGTCGCAATCACCAAAAACGGACGCTGTAAAACGTGCGTCTTGCCGTCAACACTGACCTGCTGCTCCTGCATAACTTCCAGCAGAGCAGACTGGGTCTTGGGAGGCGAACGATTGATTTCGTCAGTCAGCAGGATGTTCGTGAACACAGGCCCCTGATTGAAGCTGAAAGCCTGTTGCTTCATATCATAAATGCTGTGGCCTGTAAGATCCGACGGCATCAGGTCCGGTGTAAACTGGACTCGACGAAATTGACACGACACCGTTTTGGACATCACGTTGACCAGCAGAGTTTTACCAAGTCCCGGTGGTCCTTCGATCAGGACACTCCCTTCTGCAAACAGGGCGATGACAACGCCTTCGACCAGTTCAACCTGACCGATCACTACCTTGCCGATCTGTTCGACGACATCGTCAAACAGCCTTTTCACATCGCTGAGTTCCATGGAGATTGCACTTCAGATTTAGGAATAATGTTGGTGATTAAAATGCGTTTGAGATCTCGTTGGAGTTGAGATGATCCTGCATGTTTCGACGAGAAAAAGGGGGGCATCAGGATTCTCGGATTCCTTCCAGCCGTTGCTGCAGTCTCGCCAGCCATCGCAGCATCGCTGCCGCTTTTGCTGATGGTAGTTGTCCTGATTCCGCCATCAAATGAGCTTCGTGGAGTTGAGCTCTCACTTCCTCAACATCCATACCAGCTCGATTAGCGATTTGCTCCGGCTGATCCAGTCGCAGAAGACTTCCATAACGTCTGCGGAGGCGGCTGGTCATATAGTCAAGATAGCTGCGTACAACAGTCCCGCCGTCACTTAGTCGGTATTGCAGATTGCCGACCGCCTGAGCACTCTCTGTGAGAGATCGACGCTGGGAGTTGGTGACAAACAAGGCTGGTCCGAATCGGTGAAATGCCATCCAGATCCCAAGAATCGCAACCAGCAAGAGTTGGAGAGTACCGATCCGCAGAGTCGGGCTGAACAGAATGCCGGTGTTCTGGAACGAGTCGCTGGCACTGAAGTATTCGCTGATCACAATCGCTGGCTGAGAATTGCTCGTAGAGTATTCGTCTTCTTCTTTGGCCGAACAACGTTCCACCATACGAACCGCCAGCCGACGCGATCCTTTGAACAGCATCGCACGGTTCGAGAACAAATCGGCACTGGAACACACCAGAACTCGTCCTGAACCCAACTGCCATGTTGCTGCCTCAACGGTGCCGTTTGAGGATGTGAGCAATGTTTCAGTAGTAAAGAGTGTTGGCAACTGGAGTTCTGCGGTAGCCTGAAAGTCTATGTAATCCGTCACCAGACTGCTCGAAGCATGCACCGCGACGCCTCGGCCATCTTTATTGTCTTCAGCGGTAACGCCGGTGTTTGCTGTTGTGACAGGAGTTGATCCCGCTGTGGGATTTGTCGGAGGGGATCCGTCCGTCTCGGGAGTCGAACTGGCCGTATTTTGTGAGTCTGTAGTCGTTGATGACGATGGGTCTTCTGCCGTCGTTGCGCCGTCCGGAGTCGTGGTTGCGGGAGTTGCACCGGGGGCAGTGGTTGCCACAGCCGCGATGGCAGCAGCAAGCGTAATGTTCGATCGATACTTCAAATGAATCCCGAGGCTCGGCAGCAGGACTTCCGGAGGTGGCTCATTGAGTGCCGTCCATTCGTAGGACAGCCAGTTTGGTGCGAAGAGCAGATCGCCGCCATTGTAGACAAATTCATAAATCTGCTGCTGCTCTTTTTCGTTCGGATATCGATCAGGCGCAACGAGGATCAAAGTCGCCGATTGAGCCGGCAAGACTTTCACGGCTTCGCGCGTGACGTCCGGAAACAGTTGGCTCAGCGTCCGATAAAGTCCGAGCTTTCCGTCAACCGTCGTGCTGTAGCTGTCGGCCGCCGAACCGTCTTCTCCGGGAAGCCACCAGAACTGCAGCAACACCAGCAGCGCAGCGGCGAGTCCCCAAAACGTGTCAGACTGCAGCAGTCGGCGTTTCTTCTTCATGGAAGGCTCCCCGAAAATCCGCAAGACATTGTTCAAACATCTCGGCCGTCGGATTTCGACGGCCAAAGTACACGTATTCAAATTGCGTTGCCGTCGTCAAAAATGCGTTTCGCTTATCCTGCCGACGCCAGACACAACGCAGATAATCTCTGTTGGTAAGACCTTTTCGATATCGAATCAGCCCGGCCCGCTCGATCCAGCTCATACTGCCCAGCAACAGTTCGCGAATTGCCGCGCGGTGGTCACCGGTCGCGGCAAGGTTGATCGCTCGTGATTCATAAGTCGAAGCCGCCAGTTCTCCGGGCGGAGTGACAACGTCGGAAAGGATATCTGACAGATCACTCAGCAGGCTCTCTCGTTTCTGCTTCTTCGCATCGATCGATTTAACCACCATCGCGATAATGACGATCAGAATGGCGATGATCGCGACAATGGCGAGTGTTGTCAGCAGATCCGTGACACCCAGAAATCCAAAGCCACCATTGGATGAGTTCTGTGCCGGAGGCGGACGAGTCGTTCCTTGAGGAGATCTTAGTCCGCTGAACAACCATTCGAAGAAATCACCAATGGCGCTAAAGACATCGCCTAAGCGTTCCCCGGCCCATTCCAATGCGGTGCCAAGAAAACCTTTATCGATATCCATTTCCGGGAGTTGTTCGAGAACTCGTCGACGGACAGAACGAAACTCGTTTCCTCCCATGACTTGATCACCGATCTGATCGATCGCATCGTCCGTCAGCAGGCTGCCTTCCTGAATCGGCGAAACGGGAACTGCAGCATCGGCTATCCCACCATTCCGGATCGTCAGCACGGTCAGCAGGATAACGAGCGGGAACTTGATCATGCCAGTTCCTCCAAACGAGCCGCCTCGGCACGATACTGCAACTGCAGATCCCAGCACTCGTTTCTAATCCGCTGGTCCAGATAGCAGAAGAACCAGGCCAGACGAATCACGGGGTATGGCAGCCAGAGGGCCAACTGAATAGTTGTCAGGAAGGCCGGGTCATCATGAGTTAGTTGCAGGAACACGTCGCGACCATCTCGACTGGCCTCAAACAGAATGGCAAAAAAGATCGGACGATTGAAAACCATAGTGGCCGCGACATCAATCAGAACAAACAGCCCGAATGACAGGAAGGACCAATAGAACAGCAGGCCAAGGACTCGACCGAGGCTGCGTCCGTAACCGCCTCCGCCTGAAAGCCAACTCAGTCGTGCCGTTACGCCGTTAAGTTTTGACTGCTCCAGAAACAAGACTTCCGGCATATGGCCCGCGTAGGCTGTGACGAAAACGGACGGCACAATCAGACAGAATCCTGAGATAAATTGAAAGAAGCGGGTCACAAACGACAGCAGTAACCAGCTCCAGAATCGATGTCGCCATGCTTTGACGGAAGCACGCACGGAAATCGGTACCCCGAAAACCTGGGGCCCCATACATGCGACAAGCAGTGCATTAAAGATGGCGCTGAAGAACATAAAGATCATCAGTGATGGAATCAGCATATCGGTCGTCTGGGAGACCGTCAGCCAGACCAACGCACAGGACGGGACCGCGCAGATGAGCCACAGACGTGTGATCGGTCCGGCGAACTCGCGTGAAAAGACGAAGGCGAGGTCCATGCATCCGCCGAATGTTCGTCGTTCTACTGAGACGATGCATTCTTCAACTTTCATCGGTGATTCTCTCCCGCCCGGACATGGTCAGGTAAACCACAACCAGCAGCCAGAGCATCGAACCCACGACATATTTGATCGACGATGCGATCGGCAAGGGTGAAAAATATCCTTCCAGCATCGCCGCGACGAACAGCATGCCGCCCGCGCCCAATGCCAACTGCAGAGCCTCCACGCCATGAAACTTCAGAGAATCACCGCGCGTGCGTTGTCCGGGCATCAGAATCCCCTGCGCCAGAACCAGTCCTCCGGCGCCGGCGATTACGATGGCCGTCAGTTCGAAGGAACCGTGCGAGATGATAAAGCTAAAGAAGTTATCTGCGGTCGGATTGCCTTTTGCGAGGATCGCTCCCTTCAGGATTCCGATAATGATCCCGTTCGAGATCAGGACATAACACGTCCCAATGCCGACAAGAACACCCATGGCAAATGCCTGAAATGCAATACTTGTATTGTTGTTGATGTAATGGCCGAACATCCGCGTTCGTTCACTGGAGTAACGCGAGTCGCCTTCAACGTACAGTTCGTTCTCATAGCTCTTCAGGGCGTGCTCAATCGTTTCACGGCCAGCAATCAGTTCTGCCAGATCCGGGCGCGTGTAGCCAACCCACACTGAAGCGATCAATGGGACCAGAAACAACGCTAACGCCAGAAAGAACGGCTTATACCGGCGTCTGAGCAGGCGCGGGAAGCCCACAGCAAAGAAATCCCAGACGGCTCGAACAGACTGCGGCGGAGATCGATAAAGACAATTGTGTCCCTGCGCGACAAGGTCGTTCAGGTACTGTTCCAGTCTCGCACCCCACTCCCGTGATTGCACCAGAGAAAGGTCATAGCAGATCGAACGATAAAGTCTGGAAAGCGTCGCAACGTCGCGATTTCCCCACTTTGACTGACGAGAATTCTTCATCCGCGAAACCAGCGTTTCAAATTCACGCCAGTCGTTGCGTCGATCCCGAATAAATCGCTCACGATTCACGGCCGGGTTCTCCTGATGACAAACCAGCCAACTGTCGATTCTCTTCGTAGGAAGAATCGCGTTCCGACCTTTCCTTTTTCTTAGTCGTTCGGTCCATCAATGTCCCGGAATTCTTTGAGTTTCCTTTACTGCCGCTGGGGTCATCCGCAAATGTCTTGAGCACTCTCAGGATGAATTGTGTGTGTCGAAATCCCTGGGTTCGAAAATAGGTGTGAGGATTTCGAGGATCGGGGGCGGGATCCTGATAGCCAAGTCGTTTTCGCAGGGCTTCGCTGAGTGGCCGGGCAATTTCTTCACGACGCGCATCAGAAATAATGCGATCAGATTCAAACAAGCGTTCGATAACTGCCAACGTTCTTTCGGGGACGCTGAACCGTCGAGGACATTCAGAACGCAGCAATGGCTCGATGTTCGCCGTGAGCCCTCTGGTGCGACTGATCCATTCTCGCCGTTCATCAATCACCATCGTGTCGAAGACCAAATCACCCAGACGCTGCATGCGGCGAGTCATCAACATGGAGATCAGGCCGACCGTGTAGCAGAACGGAAGCATGTCGGCGGTTCGCAGAAAATTGCGGCCGATCGCACTTGTGACGTCGATCGGAGTTCCGTTCGTCCGCACGACGCGGAGTCCTGCCGATTTCTTTCCCGGTGTCTGGCCATTCATCCATGACTCAAACAGACTACCGTAAAACCAGTTCATCACGAAGCCGATGATCGACATGATCCCGGCCACGAAGTTTTCACTGGAGTCGGTGAAGACACCAACCGCCGACAGCAGAATGCCGACACCCGCAAGGATGCCCAG
>JBIIIF010000123.1:0-19471 GCA_044235005.1 Planctomycetaceae bacterium
AAAGCGTCATCACTGATGCCGGATTAAACACAAACTCGCTGGATGGAATTGGAGTTGGTTGTGCTGGGCCAGTCGATCCGGCGCGAGGGACGATTCATAATCCGCACACACTTCCGACCTGGGATGACTGTGATCTTGTGACGCCGCTGGAAGAACTCTTTGGGGTTCCCGTGAGATAAGAGAACGATGCCGATGCGGCAGCGTCCGGGGAAGCTCGCTTTGGAGCAGGTCGAGGCTCGGATCCCATGGTGATGTTGACGTTCGGCACCGGCATTGGGTTTGCGGCCATCGTCAAGGGCCAGATTTATCGCGGAGTCGCGGGGGAACATCCGGAGGCCGGTCATATTCCAACGACGGCTGATGGTCCGGAATGTTATTGTGGACTGCGAGGATGCTTTGAAGCGATGGCTTCCGGCACGGCGATTGATGCGGCAGGCAAAGTTGCTGGATTCTCAGATGGCCGGGCAGTCTTCGCTGCAGCAGCCACGGGAAATCCTGTTGCGGTCGGGATTCTTGACGCCGCTATTGAAGCGACCGCCACAGCGATCTGGACACTGGCTCATACATTTCTGCCGCAGCGATTTGTGCTGGGAGGCGGGCTCATTGATGATCACTTTGAACTCTTCGCCGTTCCTGCTCGAGCTGCTATTTCGCGAGCTGTCTTGTTGCCCAAAGGGCGAGTCGAAATTGTCAGAGCGAGTTTGGGAAATGATGCTGGTGTGGTCGGCGCGGCTTCGCTGGTGATGCCGGATGCGAACAATGCATGAGCGTTGGTTTCCAATGTGAACGTGTTGCGTCATCAAAGACCTGAACGTCAAAAGGACTACGTTTACGGCGAAACGAGGAACCGTCGTGCGGAACATCCGGCTGACAAGCAATCCGGAGCATATCGAAGGTCGAGTCAACGGGATGGTCATCGTGCTGAAGACTTGCTTTCTTAAGAAGTCGACGTGACCGAGTAAGACGATGAGTCAAGATCATTGATGGAGGTTGGACATTCTTGTCCGACTTCTTGTTTGTCCTACGACCCATCGAAGAACAGCGACGGGCAGGAATGCCCATCCTGCGAAGATGCCCTAGAACTTTCGCAAAGTCGTGCGAGCCGATTTCTGTGTTTGGCCCGCGACGTCCATGCGAGTAATCTTCCAGTGGCCTTCACGTGGTTCGATCGTAAACACGGCATCGAACTGATTCTGTCGTTCGTGAACATGTCCCCAGTGTTCAACGGTGCCTGACACGGTCCACGTTGACTTGTATTGAAATCCGGGCCAGGGCGCGACGCTGTCCTTGCGGGCCACTGCAGCCCCCGCATCATATTCCACACTGCGAATCCTCGCGATGGCTCCACCCTGGTCACGCAACTCCAGGCTTTGCCGCAATTGCAGATAAAGATCTTCCAGCAGTTCGCCGTCCACGGTCTGAGCCAGAGCGTCATAGATGCGATCTTCAGTGCCAAAATCCAGGGATCGATACAGCCCGGAATGAAGTGCGGTAAAGGCATTCCAGGCCTGATCAGCCGACAGTTCGTCCGGGTCTTTCCATGGATGGTCAATTATGAACGAGAGTTTTGGCGACACGAGGATCACTGCGAATAGCAACACCCACCGCAGTACTTGCGATGTCGTCGTTCGCTTCCTCAAAAGGAGCAAGTAGGCAATGATCATAACAGCAGCGCCCCAGAAGATACGCATTCTGGGTCTGGGTTCATACACCGCGTCCACCGTCGAAATCTGTTTGGGCAGATCTTCCGGTTTGCACTTCCACGTCAAAGTATTGTCCTCGGCCGTATTAAACCGAGAGAACTCAAACTTGCTCATCGAGTCCGGATAAGCAATGACGACAGCCGGTACTTTGGTCATCGTCGAATAGAATGTGCTCCAGCTCTGCGAGACATCTCGAATCGCATCATCGGGAGTCTTATACGTCATGATGATGCCAACTCGCCCGCTGGCCATGCTGACCTTCTGCGCGGCGGCCTGAGCCGCGAAGTCGGAGAGATTCAGTGAGTAAAAATCGATCCGAGTAAACTCCGGGATGATTCTCGTGCCGTTGATCGAGACCGGATTCTGATCTTTCAGCCAGTTGCGGATCTGTTCCCGAATCGCGTCCTGTTCGCCGATCTCCACGAAGGCCGGATCCTGATGTTTGATGGGCAGAATCGTTGCCAGGGTGGCCAGCGGAATGAGAATCTCATGCCGCATCTCCACGGGTTCGATGTAAATAAATGAATAGACGCTGCTGTAGCTGGTGATTCCCAGTGTGGCTTCGCGTTGTTTTTCAAACCATGAGTCCCATTCTTCGTCCGATGCGTCTTCAGCCAATTCCTGCTTCCAGTCGAATCGGACTGTGGTTGAGCCACCGGGCAGAAGTCGTTCGGTAAAATTCAAGCCCGTGCCAGCCTGGTGAATGTTGAGGCTCATTTCACTGGGGACGATGGAGTTTGCGTCGGTGATATCCTGCTGAATCGTCAGAAACTCGGGCGGCATCGCAAACGGGACTTCAATCTCATACGTCGCCGTATGCTGCATCATATCCGTCACTGCAATTCCGTCGGCCGGAATCTCAAACGGCTTCATGTCCGTAATCTGGCCTTTGTAAAGTTCTCCATTGGCGTCCCGCAGAGAAATTTTCTCCAGCAGAAAAGCCTTATGATCTTCAAGGCCGCGTTTCAAATGTTCCGGGATGAGACGGTCCTGATCGTTGGGTTCCAGCCCCTGAAACAGAATCAGGTCTTCGGCAAACATCTGAACTCGCAGGATCGCTTTGCTGCGAGTCACAAACATCTGAACTTCAGTAATCGAAATCGGGTGAGCAGCTCCGGTCGCCTCGCAGACACCGTTGGGCATCGCGCAGAGGAGTGAGATTAGTCCGGCCGCGAGAAGACTCGAGAGGATTCGGCGGGAGGACTCGTGAGGTGGCAATCGAAACACGTTGCGAAGTTCTGGTACGAAGGGACTTGATTCAAAATAGACACCATTTTGATTCACAGCCTGGTATCAGTCACACGGAATTGCAACCATGTCGCTGTCGGGCATCGACTTGATGGTCCCGCAATGAGGGCATTCACGGCTAAGTTTGTTTTCGCCGTTCCGGGAGATCTCGTTATGCGTACATTGCTGCTTCTGATGGCGTTTCTGCAGGCCGAAGGAGAATCGCCCACGCCTGATGTGGAGTATTCCATCTTTCAGTTTCCCGCGAACCAGATTCCTCGCATCGATGGCGATGCCAGTGACTGGGCGATTGTGCCGGAGTCCTACGCGATTGGCACGGATCAACTGGTTGATACCGTTGGGAAGCATGGCGACAAGCGAGATCCAAAGAACCTGGATGTGAGCGTAAAAGTCGGCTGGGTGAAAGGCCAGAGTCATCTCTATTTTCTTTACGAAGCCTCCGACAACTACTGGGACTTCGCCAGCACAGACCTGCACAATGACATCTTTGAAGTGGTCGTCGATGGCGATCGTTCCGGAGGTCCGCTGATTCGTCAGATGCATCCCAAGGCGGCTCTTCGAGACAAGATGGACACGCATTTTCTGTTCCACGGGGTTCACGCCCAGAATTATCACATCTTCACGCCGGCCGAAGGGAAAGACTGGACGATGGTCTGGGGATCTCAACCGTGGATCAAGGATCTGCCCTATGCCAACTCGGCAACGCGATACAACTTCAAGCATGGCGAGTCGGGAAAGCTGACGCTCGAGTTTTTCATTACGCCGTTTGACTATGCTCCGCCTGATAAGTCCCGAGCCGTCGCATCGAAGCTGGAGGAGAATCAGTTGATCGATTTGTCGTGGTCGGTATTGGACTACGATAGTGGTGCCGAAAAACAGTATAACGGCTTCTGGAATTTGTCGCACAAAACCACGATGTACGGAGATGCGTCAGACCTTGTGGCCTTCCGCCTGAAGCCGATTGAAGCCAGTCTGCGGAAACCCGTGGAAGCCGATTGGTCGTTTAAGGTCATCAGCGTCGAAGATCGTACCGTCGCATTTCGTGATCTGTCGTGGGGCGAGATCACAACGTGGCACTGGGACTTCGGCGATGGCACGACATCGTCTGATCAGCACCCGACCCATAAGTTCGAGAAGCCTGGCGAGTTTGTCGTTGTGTTGAACGTAGAAGGCCCCAAAGGCAAGTCTCGCCGCTCGAAGGTTTGGGACGTTACCCTGCCATAGTGCTTTGTCAGTGATGCAATTAGAGATGGTCAGCGGGCGAGACGCCCGCGCTCCGGGAACGCGGACGTCTCGTCCGCTTCAGCTCAACTCCTTAAACGACCGTTGACGAAGCACCAGGATGCCGCAATCAGCGGAGGGGAAACGGTAGCCTTGTCGACCCTGCTGCTTTCAACTTCAGCTCTGATCCTGCAATTCGAAACACTAAGTCTCAGAGATCCTGCCGGGCATTGGGGGCAAGGCAGCATGCGCCATCCCGTCGCTTGCTTTTCAATAGGCTGGAAGACGGCCTCTGGCTTTCCTTGACGAAGCCTGCTGGAACATTCAGGCTACTGCGGTATTTCTCGTTTCTGTGTCGGCGGCTGATCGCGATGATCAGTGAGGTGTGTTTTGCGAAGTCAACTGGATTATTGCTGTGGCCTGCTGGTCTTTGCCGCAAGCGCCATCCTGGCGAACTCGGGCGCTGCTCAGGATTTGCCAGACGGAACGGATGCCGCCACAAAGCAAATGGCGGCCTTTCGAGTTCCCGCAGGAATGACGGTGGATCTATTCGCTGCTGAGCCGAAGCTGGCTTCTCCCGTGGCAATTGGTCTCGATGAACTCAATCGAGTCTTCGTGGCAGAAGAATATCGATTCAATCTTGGAACAGAAGAGAATCGAACTCGCCCGTTTCTGCTGGAAGATGATCTTCAATTGCAGACGACTGAAGATCGCCTCCGTATGTACGAAAAGTGGGCTACCAAATTCGAAGGCGGGATGGAGTGGTTCAAAAAAACAGCCGACCAGGTACGGCTCGTCGAAGACACCGACGGCGATGGCCGCGCCGATCGGTCGACGGTATTTGCTCCGGGGTTTAACGGGACTCTGGATGGAATGGCGGCCGGTGTGATGGCGACGGATGGCGATGTGTTCTTCACCTGCATCCCTAATCTCTGGCGTCTTCGCGATACCAACGGCGATGGAGTCGCCGATGAACGCACCGTGTTGCAGTCTGGCTTTGGCGTCAACGCTGGATTTCTCGGCCACGATCTCCACGGCCTGTGCTGGGGCCCCGATGGGAAACTGTACTTCTCTGTCGGTGATCGCGGTTTCCATTTGAGAACCCGCGAAGGGATGACTCTGCACGGTCCTCGGAATGGCGCGATTTTTCGCTGCCTGCCCGACGGAAGCGAAATGGAAGTCGTCATGCGAGGCCTCCGGAATCCTCAGGAGATCATCTTCGATAAATACGGCAACCTGTTTGCCGCCGATAACAATTGCGACAAAGGAGATCACTCCCGACTGGTCTATGTCATCGAAGGCGGACACAGTGGCTGGAACATGGCGTTTCAAAGTCTGCCGGAGCCTTATCTGACTGGCCCATGGCATGCCGAGAAGATGTGGCACTTGCCGGAATCGCACCCGAATGCAGCAGGAGCAGCAGAGGTTTCCTCGGCGGCTGCACCTGTCGCGACCGATGATCGGCCGGCCTGGTTGCTGCCTCCGGTTGGAAAACTGGGCGCTGGGCCATCGGGGTTCACGTATTATCCGGGGACGGGCCTCGCGGAACGCTACGACCATCATTTTTTTCTGTGTAACTACACGGGCAATGGCGGTATCGAATCATTCTCCATCGTGCCTCGGGGTGCCGGATTCGAGATTGTCGACGAGCATGATTTTCTGAAGCCTGTGTTCGCGACCGATTGTGAGTTTGGATACGACGGTCGACTCTATGTGTCTGATTTCGTCAATCTCATCTGGGAGGGTGGTTCATCCGGTGGACGAATTTATCGAGTGACAGATCCGGCGTATCAGTCGTCTGCGGTCGTGACGGAAACCACCAGCCTGATGCGAGCAGGTCTCAAAGGCCTGCCTCCTCAGAAGTTGTCGGAACTTCTTGGACATGCCGATCAGCGGATTCGTCAGCGAGCCCAGTTCGCTCTGGCAGCGCAGGGGGAATCGTCCGCTTCGATATTCAATGAAGCGGTTTCAGCCACAAATTCACTGTTGAAGCGACTGCATGGGATCTGGGGACTGGGACAAATCGCCGCTGCAGCGCATCGAACACAACTGGCTGGCTTGTCCCAATCGAATTCCAGTCAGTGGCCCATGTCGGCCCGGATCATGCAGCAAAAGAACATGGCGGCAGAAGCATTGACGTTGTTGCTGAAGGATGAAGATTCCGAAGTCCGTGCTCAGGCTCTGCGCACGCTGGGTGATCTTCGTTATCAGCCTGCCGCTGTTGCGGTGACTGCAATGCTGAAAGACCCTGATCCGCGAGTCCGCCTGTTTGCCGCACTGGCTGTTGGTCGGATGAAGTACGCGGCGGCCCTGCCGGAAGTGATTGAGCTCCTGCGGACCAATGGGCATTCAGATCCGTGGCTGCGACATGCCGGAGTGATGGCGTTGGCGGGAATCAAAGATCGTACCGCATTGGCACGCTATGCCGCCGATCCGGATCCTGTCATTCGCATGTCGGTGCTGCTGACGGTTCGTAAATGGCTGCTGGAGTCACAGGAGAGCTGGATTTCGACGGAGGCCGATGAGATTCCTGCGTATTCCCCCGACTCTGCCGATGTTGATTCAATCGTGGCGTGTCTGAATGACTCGGATGTTCAAATCGTTGCGGAGGCGGCTCGAGTCATCAACGATTTGCCTCTGGAAAGCGCGACCGGGACTCTCGCTGAGCTTGTCGAGAAAGCGTCCTTAGAGACGACCGGCCTGTCGCCGCTCAGCACGATGCCGGATTCTCTGTTGAGGCGAACTGTGAACGCCAATTTTCGCATGGGAGATGTTGGTTCTCTGCAGCGAGTCCTCAGGATGGCTCAAAGTTCACTGTGTTCCTCTGCTGTTCGTCGGGAGGCTTTGCAGTCGTTGATTGATTGGGTGGCACCTTCGAATCGAGATCGTGTGACGGGCTTCTGGCGGCCGCTGGTTGCTCGCGATGCTGAGATGATGAAACATTGTCGAGAAGTGCTTGCGGATCAATTGCCAGCGTTGTTGGCTACGACGCCGGATACACTCCAGGGGCAGCTCGTGACTCTGATCGATCGTCATCAGCTTCCGATTGAAGATGGTGAGTTCGCGGCGTGGGTGACTGATTCCTCGAAGAGTTCTTCCGTTCGAGTGGCCGCGTTACGACTGCTGGCGGCGAGAGAATCTTTGCAGACTTCGGCGAGTCTTGAAGCGGCTTTGCAGTCTGATATTGATCTCCTGCGAGCCGAAGCGCGGGACGTGCTGTTGAAGCGGGAGCCTGATCGGGGACGAGGATTGCTGATCGAGATTGCTAAGTCAGCGGCCGCCTCGATTCTCGAACGCCAACGTGCAATCATCGCCCTTGCATCGCTGCAGCAGGAGCAAGCCGATGCTGTGTTGCTGACTCTGGCCGGGCAACTGGCCGATGAAACTCTTGCTCCGGCTTTGTCTCTGGAAGTCATTGAAGCCGCGACGTTGCGCAATACATCAGAGCTGAAAACTATGGTGGAGCAGTTTAAGTCGAAGCAAAACGAAAAAGGACTGCTTGCACAGTATTCAACCGCCGTCGAAGGGGGCAACCCCGAGCAGGGACGAAGCCTGTTCGTCGGGCATCGAGTTGCTCAGTGCGTGCGATGTCATAAGGTTGGCAGCGCTGATGTCGGCCGTGCAGTAGTCGGCGGAAATGCCGGGCCCGATTTGAATCAGGTGGTGAAGCGTCATGACCGTTTGTCACTGCTGCAATCGCTCGTGGAGCCGAGTGCAAAGATTGCGAAGGGATTCGAATCCGTGACCATCGTGCTTCAGTCTGGGCAGTTGGTGGCAGGAGTGATCCGCAGTGAGGAGAACGGGATCATCAAAATCGAACAACCGGATGGGAAACTTGTCACCATTGCGGCTGACGATGTGGAAGACAGGACAGCTCCGAAGTCCGCCATGCCCGAAATGCACCGCGCACTGACTGTGCGAGAGTTGAGAGATCTGGTCGAGTACTTGTCGACGCTGCAGTAGCCGTGGGGGCATTGGACAGGCAACCGCAGCAAATGGGGGCTCATGTGATTTGTGGTGCCGACTTCAGTCGGCAGACTCCAGTGTCCATGGAGCAAAATGCTGGCTGAAGCCAGCACTACAAATCCAACGCCTCCGGCTCGGCGGAAAACGAGGACAGGAACTGATCTGCCCGCCGAGCCTGGCGGTCTGGAGCGGCTGAAAGGCCCGAAGATCGGCAATTGCCGTGTTTTTGGCAATTTCGGGGCCGCTCGCTGATATCAGGCGTGCGAAATCCCGGCATTTTAGGCACCGACTGTGTTTCTCAATGTTGCTCATTGGCCCTGTTGTCGATACCTTTGTCCGTTTCCCGCTTCGCTTTACAGCAGACAGCGGGGTTTTTCTCTGCACGCAGCCGCATGAATTGCGGTGTTTGCCTGTCGTATTCCGGACTTTTTTCCGTACGCGGCGACAATTGAGGCAATGATCCGAATGGTTCATCCCGGGAATACCCGGCTTCAATTTTCGCTGCCCGAAGAATAGCTTCCGGAAAATTTGGTGACGGTCCTGTCGAGCGTTTCGCAGGATGGTGCAGAGTCCGATTGCAAAGTATGGGAGTTTTTCAGGGAAATGGGTCGTTACACAGGTCCAAAAGGACGCATCAATCGGCGTCTGGGAATGAATGTTTACGAGAACGCCGGGGCTATCAAAGCTGCGGAACGCAAAGAGTATCCTCCTGGGATGCACAAGCGCCGCAAGAAGGACACCATCTACGGTGCCGCTCTGACCGAGAAGCAGAAGATTAAATTCTACTACGGGCTCCGTGACCGCCAGTTGTTCCGCTATTTCGATATCGCAAAGCGAACAGCGGGCAACACAGGATCGACACTGTTGATCCTGTGCGAACGACGTCTGGACAATGTCGTCCGACGCGCCGGGTTTACTCTGACACGCCCACAGGCTCGTCAGGGTATCGTTCACCGCCATTTCCAGTTGAACGGCAAGACCGTCAACAAGCCGGGCATCATGGTTCGCCCCGGGGATGTTGTGACGATTCGCAATCGACCAAACATTCGCAAGCTGTACAACTTCATTGGCGAGTCTGCTCCAGCGGCCAGCGCTGAATGGCTGTCAGTCGACAAGGAACTGATGAAGTGCATCGTAACGACGCTGCCAACCATCGACGACGTTATGCTCAAGGTTGAAGTTGGCAAGGTCGTGGTATTTATGTCACGCTAGTCGACGCTCCGACACGGCTTCGAAAAAAGGCTGCGTCAGAAGGTACAAATCAAAAGGGTCGAGGACTGGTTCCTCGGCTCTTTTTTCGTTGGTACCGCAAGCGGGCTGATTGCAAAATCGTTTACCGCCCAGCCGGAGACGCCGGCTTTTGTGCTGGCCAGCATCTTCAGAGGTACGGCGTAAGCAGGTTCAAACAGTAACGAAGAGCCTGAAAACATCATAACGCGAAGAGTCAGTTTTGAGGTTGCGAGTTTGTGCCCATCACAACCCGACGCGTCAGCGAGGGATTTCGTTTTACCAGTTTCTCAGTAGATCCCTCGCTGACGCGTCGGGTTGTGATAATTCCTCCTGTTTTCGCCCCGTTGATCTCTGGAGGTCTTAAGCGGCGCACCTTTAAAGCCGGCGTCTCCGGCTGGGCGGTAAACGATCGATTCATCAACCCTCAAAAGCCGGTTTGGCACGAATCGCACTCATATCAACGTTCCGCACGGCTGCCTTTGGCGATGGCCCTTCTCCTCGGTGGCCAGCAACTTCATTGAGCCATCAAAGTCTTCCTGTGAGCACTGGTGTGACCGTCCGTCGCGCAATCGAAAACCCGAATGTGCAAAGCGCGCGGCGATGTGTGCATGTGGCAACAGGCACAGTGCGTCTTAGGTCGCCCATCGTAAGGCATCGCCGATTTCTGCCGGTTTGGACCATGAAATCTTCACCGAGATGACCTCTGACCTGACCGCCAACTCCGGTTTCCAGGATTTCTCACCGTGCCATCAGCGGTGCGTCAGCGATTGGCACACTCAATGCGTTGTCACGACTCTCGTCCGATGACAGTGAAGACTTCGAGGCATACTCGGAGGCGTCATCGAAGTACAAATACTCATCTGTTGTGACAGGTCATGTATTCAATGATTTCAGCACGCAACTTTTCGTATCTCAGGATGGCCCCTGTTTGCTTCGCTGCACCTGTTTGCTTCGCTGCCCTCGTATGCCTCGCTGGTTGTCAAAGGGCCGAGCCGGTGCAGTGGACCGCGAGTGCTCAGACTTCAAAACTGGATGCGGAAATTGCCAATGCGGTCACAACGGCCGTTGTCGACAATGCGGGCACCGCTCTTCGCCCAAAGCTTGTCAGTGAAAAGACTCCCGACTTCAAGCGTGAGTTGCATCTGAAACTCGGTCAGGACGTTTATCTCAAGCGATGCGTGCAGTGCCACGGCGTCAATGGAGATGGAAACGGTCCCGTCGCTGCAAGCATGTACCCTCGTCCTCGCGACTATACTCGCGGAATCTTCAAATTCACTTCAACGCCATACGGTACAAAGCCGCGGCGCGAAGACCTGATGGCCGTTCTGGATCGCGGTGTTGTCGGAACATCAATGCCGAACTTCCGATTGCTGCCGAAGCAGGAGATCGAAGCAGTTGTTGATTATGTCATCGTGCTGGCTCAACGCGGCGAGCTGGAATATCAGTTGGCCATCGAAGCGGAAGCCTCGGAAGAGCTGGATCCGGAATATGTTCCTGAGGTTGTGGAGGTTGTTGGCACTCGCTGGGATGAGGCGACTCATTCACTCACTCAGCCATTGACGCCGGAGCCTGAGCTGACCGAAGAGCGGATTGCTCTGGGGCGTGCGGCGTTTCTCTCCAAAGGCTGCAATAAGTGTCATGGTGACGACGGTCGTGGTCACACCAAAGACAATATCGGTAAGGATTCGTGGGGCTTCTCAACGCGAGCGGCTGACCTGACATCCGGAATGCTGCATGGTGGTCAGGAACCAATCGACATCTATCGTCGCATTATGAACGGGATCAATGGCACGCCTATGCCGGGTTTCAAGAGTGCTCTCGAGAGCGAACCGGAGACGATATGGAATCTCGTCAGCTATGTGCTGAGCGTCTCCAATCGTCGGCGAGAAGGAACAGCGATTCCGGCCGGCCTGATGAAGCCGTACAACGATCCGGTGCCTGCCGCAGCGGCTGCTGCGGGTGCAGAAGAGTAGCTCTGCATCAGAACTGTGATTCGCGAGTTTCCTGACCCCCTCTTTCAATCGGCCGCATGGCAGGTGAGTTGATTTATGGCTGAACAGCATCCTCTTCTACAAAAGCAACAACAGCTCGAATCGCTGAAGGCGCAGGTGAAGTCGCTGGAGACGGAACTGGCTGCGAGTGATATCCCGCGGGAGTGGAAACCGCAGAGCTTCTATGGCACGTACTACGTGACCGTAGGCTTCGTGCTGGGTGGATTTGCTGCCATGGTGAGTCTGCTCTTCAACGTGATTGGCTCCACATTGGTCGGCAAGTATCCGCTGGAAATTATTCGCGTCTACCTGACGTTCCCGCTGGGTGAGAAAGCATTGCCGCTGGGAAGCCAGACCGGCGCGTCACCCTTTGTGATTGACGACGGCATGATCCTTGCGCTTGGCTGTTGTCTGTATATCGGTACGGGCATGGTTTTGGGCAGTCTGTTCCATGCCGTGATCGCTCGCTTCGCAGAAGACAAGTCGATGACCGTCAAGCTGATCTGGGGCACTGCTCTGGGGACGATTGTCTGGTTCGTCAATTACTACCTGATTTTGTCGTGGTTGCAGCCGTCAATGTTTGGTGGCAACTGGATCACGAACGGAAAGTATCTTCCCTGGTGGGTCGCGCTGGCAACTCACATTGTGTTCGGCTGGTCAATGGCTCTGATGGAACCGTTCGGAGCTTATGTGCCTTATAAGCGACCGACAGACTGAGTCGAGCGACGATGAATGTCCGGCTGAAGCCAGCCCCACTTAACAAAAGAATCAGCAACCTTTCTTTCGAGCAATAACTGATGGCGACGCTAACGATTCCGAAAACACAAAGCGTGTACACTCACGAAGAGCTGGTCGATGAAAAGATCGTCAAGTGGTACTTCGCGGCGGCCTTGACGTTTCTGACAACATCAATGCTGGCGGGGCTGCTTGTTTCGCTGCAGTTGATTCGGCACAACCCATTTGCCGGAATTGAGTTGTTCTCACCTGGCCGCTGGCGAATGGTTCATACCAACGCCGTCGCCTATGGTTTTCTGGCCAACGGATTTCTGGGGTGTCTGCACTGGGCGATTCCTCGCCTGACACTTCAGCCGGTACTGGATCGCCGACTGTCATGGTTCATCTTCGTGGCATGGCAGGCCGTCGTGGGCGCCACGGCGGTAGGCATTTTGCTTGGAGAGGCTCAGGGGCTGGAATGGGGTGAGACGCCCGTTTGGATTGACCCTGTTGCTCAGCTTGGCGTGATGCTGGTCGCACTGAACTTTGGAACGCCAATCGCCCGCATGAAGGGCCCGATGTATGTCACGCTGTGGTATTTCATGGCTGCGTTTATCTGGACTCCGCTGACCTATGCGATGGGCAACTTTATTCCTGAATACTTCGTGTCAGGTACCAGTGCCGGAGCGGTCGGCGGACTCTTCATTCACGACCTTGTCGGCTTGTTCGTGACTCCGCTGGGCTGGGGACTGATGTATTACTTCGTGCCGATCCTGATCAGGAAGCCGATCTGGAGCCACGGACTTTCACTGGTCGGATTCTGGGGCCTGGCGTTCTTCTATCCTCTGCAGGGGATCCACCACTTCCTGTACACGCCGATCCCGATGTTCCTGCAGTACGGTGCTGTTGTCTCGACGATCGCCGTGGAGCTGGTTGTCACGACGGTGATCATTAACTTCTTCGGATCGATCTGGGGCAATTGGAGCATCGTAAAGACAAATCTGCCAGTTCGATACTTCTACACGGGGATGGTCTTCTACTTCCTGACCTGTCTGCAGTGTTCGTTTCAGGTCACGCTGACCTTCCAGAAGATCATTCACTTCAGTGACTGGGTTGTGGGGCATGCTCACATGGTCATGTTTGGTGTGTTCTCCATGTGGATCATAGGAATGATGACTTACCTGTTCCCTCGCCTGCTGAAGCGAGAATGGGCCAGTCAGTCTCTGATCGAATGGCATTATTGGCTGTCCACAATCGGCCTGGCTGTGATGGCCGCAGACCTGATCCTGCTGGGATTGTTTCAGGGGTGGTCATGGGCTGCTCTTGAACCATGGGATGCGTCCACGGAATTCTCAGTCCCGTTCTGGGCTCTGCGAACGGTGGCTGGACTGGCGATGTTTGGCGGTTTGATTGCTCTGATCACCAACATCTTCAGGACCCTGAAAACAGCACCAGCAAACGCCTGATGCTGCAACCAACACGGATTCGAATCCAAAATCTGCAATCTGCAATCAAAAATCGATCCTCCCCGAAACGGCATGTCGCGTGTTTCGATCATCTGCAAAACGACAACGGAAACCTGAGAACTGGTAACGAACCATGTTTGAAAGCAAGTCGGGAATTTTTTACATCGCGGGCATTGGCTTCTTCGTGCTCGCCTTTGTTTCGAACGCTCTTGTTCCGTGGTTGATGTACAACGACATCCCGGAAAAGACCGTCGCGGAACTGATCAATCCGAACCTGAGATATCAGTTCGAAGATCTGGCTCGACGTTATCCGGAAGCGTTCGAAGCCGCTTACGGAAAACCACCAGGTGGCGATGCTGAGCATGACGCGTGGTGGAACGAAAAATGTGGCGAAGCTTTGCGAGTCGGTCACAAGATTTATGTGGGTGAAGGCTGCTGGCATTGCCACAGTCAGTTTATTCGTCCGGTCTCGAACGAAGAGCAACGCTGGGGCCCGGTTTCGCGATCAGCCGAGTATCAGAATGAACTGCAGCGACCAGTTCTGTTTGGAACTCGTCGAGTCGGCCCGGACTTATGCCGCGAGGGTGGTCGTCGATCAAACGACTGGCATGCGGTGCACTTCTATAAGCCGGACAGTCTGTCTCAGGAATCTCCGATGCCGGAGTATCCCTGGTTCTTCGACGGATCGCCCGACAAGCCAAATGCCAAAGGTCTGGCGATCATGACCTATGTCCAATGGCTGGGATCATGGCAGGAGAGCTACCCGTACTACGAAGCCTATGTCGAGTCAGCTCTGCCAAAACCTGAACCGGCTGAAGCCGACGCAGAAGCAGCAGAGGGTGAAGAAGACGCTGCCGAAGAGGCAATGGCGGAAGAAGCTGAGCCTGCTGCAGAAGCATCTGCTGGCGATGCGGAACCGACTGCTGAAACTCCTGCGGAGGCAGCACCGGCGGAGGCCGCTCCGACCGAAGCAGCACCGGCTGCTGAAACGCCAGCCGGTGACACTCCCGCTGCTGAAGCGACTCCGGCTGCAGATGCTCCCACGTAAGTGTTCTAATCAAAGAACGGACAGTAATGACAACACGGAGGGCTGACGCCCTGCCGCTCGCCTGAATTGCGGTTGCCTGAAATGATGGAAAGAGTAGTCCGATGAATCGATCTGGTGCATGGACAATTACGATTGTCTTCGGCGTGATCATTCTCATCCCAAGCCTTCTGGGTTTTGCCATGAAGTTTGGTGAGCTGATTACGCTGACGAAAAATGTCAGTGACAGCGGCGGCTTCGCAATCACCCCCGTGGTGAATTACCTGCTGGCCAGCCTGGGCTTCTTCTGCCTGCTGCTGTGGGCCGCCCTGAACGGGATGTTCCGCGACCTGGAGCAGCCAAAATACAACATGCTCGAAAACGAACGGGAGCTGGATCGAAATGTCTGATACGCAAACTTCCGGTGGTCCCGAACAGACAACTCCGGAACAGGAACACGTTTACCACTATTACCGCGGCAATGAGATTCCGTGGTACGTCCGAGTCATCTGGCTCGGGTTCTGGATCGGCACGGTCTACTACATCATCCGGTATTTCTTTCCGGCGATGCAGGTTGAATTGGTTCTGCCCCCATGACAACATCCTCCCTCACAGTTGAATATCCAATCCACACGGCAACACATGACTCCGAGGAGCCTTTGTGCTGCACATGGTGCGGTCTTCCTGTGGCCGGAGTTCGAACACCGTCGCCGCGAACTTTGAATACGGCCACGGCCGAAGCCTCCGCCAGTGACGATATCTATTGTTGCTTCGGCTGTCGGATGGCCCACACGATCACCGAGGAACGTGGTCGTGAAGGAGCGGTTCGCTGGACGATCGTTCGGCTGGGAATCGCCATCTTCTTTTCGATGAATCTCATGGCCTTCACCATGACCATGTGGTCCCTGGATGTTTACGACGTCCAGCGCGACCCGTTTCAGGTGCAGCTATTCGATGTCTTTCGCTGGCTCAGCATGATCTTCAGCTTGCCCGTGCTGGGTTTGCTGGGAATTCCTTTGCTGCAAAACGCCATCATCAGTTGGCGGCAACGCATTTTCTCGACCGACCTGCTGATCGCCACCGGCGTCGCGGCGGCTTATGTGATCTCCGTCGTGAATGTGCTGCGAGGATCCGAAACGGTTTACTTCGAAGTCGGTGCAACGGTCCTGGTGATGGTCACGCTTGGCCGCTGGTTTGAAGCCACCGGAAAACATCGAGCCACCGAGGCGCTCGATCAACTGGCCGCATTGCTGCCGGAATCCGTGTCGCGAATTACACCCGATGGCTCCGAAGAAGTGCCCTGCGCCGAGATCGCGGTGGGAGACCGTCTGGAGATTCGTCCGGGAGAACGCTTCCCCGTCGACGCGATTCTTGCTCAGGGACGCACGACGGTGGATGAGCAGGTCTTCACCGGGGAAAGCGTTCCCGTCGGTCGAGTCACTGGTGATCGTCTCCTCGGCGGCACGGTGAATCTGGATGGCAACGTGATTGTCGAAGCGACCGCCGTCTTCAAAGCCGGCTCGTTCGGCCGCTTACTGCAACTTCTTCAGGAAGCCCGCCTTTCACGAGGTCATTATCAGCGGCTGGCGGATCGAATATCCGCGTGGTTCTTTCCTCTGATCACGGGCGTTGCAGCCCTGACGCTGGTCGCTCATTGGTCAGCCGGAATTGGTGTCGCGGTACAACATGCTCTGAGCGTGCTTCTGATCGCCTGCCCGTGTGCTCTTGGTCTCGCCACGCCGCTCGCCGTCTGGACAGCGTTAAGTACTGCGGCAAAGCATCAAGTGCTGTTCCGCAGCGGAGAAGCGATTGAACGCCTCGCGATCGTGAAGTCGATCTGCTTTGATAAGACAGGAACTCTGACCACCGGCAGTCCGCAGGTTCGACATCTGTGCGTGCTTGATGATCATAATTCGCGAGACATCCTGCCGCTCTGTGCGGCCCTGGCGAAAACATCGACACATCCGTTCTCGAAAGCTGTTGTGCAGTTCGTCGAAGAATGGCCCGCTTCCAATCGCGGGGCCTGCAATGCGGCAGAGACGCGCGACTGGAACAAGTCGATTGATCTGCGAGATGTCCGTTCAGTTCCCGGTGGTGGCGTAGAAGCCGTCAGCCCCGATGGGAAACAATTGCGTCTGGGAAGCCTGGAATTCGTGACGGCGGCCGCTGATATTTCGCCTCGACTGCGACTCCGGATGGCTCATGCTCTGTCCATCGCTGATCAGGAAGCCGCTTCAGTGGTGGCCGTATCGATTGCGGCTCGGCCCGTGATTATGTTTCTGTTGACTGAAACGATGCGGCCGGAATCTTCTGAAACCGTAAAACGCTGCATGGAGCTGGATCTTCCAGTCACCGTTCTGACCGGCGATCGAGCGGCCAAGGCTGAACAACTGCGACGCAATCTGCTCGACTGCCACGAAGTCGGTTGCCAGTGCAGCGTGGAATGCACGGCGGGGAATGCTCAGGATGACGATCATGACCACCAACACGAGATCGTGCCGGCACCGGCTCCTGCGTCTCGATTAAGAATCGAATGCGATCTGCGGCCCGAGCAGAAAGTTCATCATCTTCGTGAAATTCGAGAACGCTGCTCGACGGTCGCCATGGTCGGCGACGGTATCAACGATGCTCCTGCGTTGGCGGTCAGCGACGTCGGGATCGCGATGGGCTGCGGGGCAGATGTGTCTCGTGACTCGGCACAGGTGTGTTTGTTGAGCGATGATCTGAGCCGAATTCCGTGGGCCGTTCAGTTGGCTCGCCGCACCACGCGAGTCATCCGGCAGAACCTTTTCTGGGCCTTTGGCTATAACTTTGCCGGCGTTGTATTGGCTGCATTTGGATTGCTGAATCCCGCCGTCGCCGCCGGTCTGATGATTATCAGCAGTCTGCTGGTGATTACGAACTCACTGCGACTGATGGCCGATTCCCCGGACGATTCTTCAGAGCATGAGCAACCAGCAACCAACCTCAATGCGGCTCGTTCCGCGTCAAATAACACACCAGAAGAGGCCGCACATGAACGGCCACGTAATGCTGTTCTCCCCAGTCCTCATGCAAAAATATTCGACCCGAATTCAGATGCTGCTCCGCCTGGTGCTTTGTCAGGGATAAATTGAGGAATCGTCAGCGGGCGAGACGCCCGCGCTCCGGGAGCGCGGACGTCTCGTCCGCTGCCATTCAACTCCTCAAACGACTGTTGACGGAGCAATGGATCTGTGACGACGAATCCCAACCAACTCTGACTGAACAACCGATTCCATCATGTTTTCGACTCTTACCGAAC
Source organism: Planctomycetaceae bacterium (assembly GCA_044235005.1). Classification (GTDB taxonomy): domain Bacteria; phylum Planctomycetota; class Planctomycetia; order Planctomycetales; family Planctomycetaceae; genus SXXK01. The sequence goes on from JBIIIF010000123.1 coordinate 17,847, forward strand.
TTGCTTTGATCTTTGTCAGCGGCGTCCTTGGATCCGCTCACTGCATCGGCATGTGCGGAGGAATCGCGGCGACGATGAGTCTCGGGACGAAGTCCGTGGCCGGAGCCATCACACGGCAATGCTGCTGGAGTCTGGGGAGAACTCTGACTTACATGTTCCTTGGAGTCGCCTCGGCCGCGATCGGCGCGAAGTTTCTGCGATCTCAGGGCAATACCGTCCGAGCCCAGGCACTGTTTGCAGTTGTGGCGGGTTTACTGCTGATTGTTCAGGGCCTTAATGCCGCTGGCTGGTTAAAGTGGCGAGTACGCCGGCGTTCCAGTTTGCCGTGCGTGACCACGACGGTTTTCAGTCAGTTCTTTCGAGGCGGCTCGAATATTGGTGTCTTCATCGCGGGACTGCTGACCGGCTTTCTGCCGTGTGGCCTGGTTTATAGCTTTCTGGCGTTGGCCGCGAGTTCCGGGCATGTTGGCAAGGGAGTCTTGATCATGCTTTGTTTCGGACTCGGTACAATCCCCGTCATGGTCATCACAGGAGCCGGCCTCTCGATGGCCACCATCAACATTCGTCGTCGTTTGATCCGAATCGCGGGGATCAGCGTGCTCGTCACCGGCCTGATGACGACGGTTCGAGGCATCGCCTTTGCGTCAAGTCTCAACAGCAAAGACACTTCAGCCGCCGCCGCATGTCCGCTCTGCAAACCCAACCAGCCCGCCCAGCCCCACTCACTTCAACGAACCCCAGGACCTTAGTCCGCTTCTTCATCTTGTAATTTTCAATCTCAAATAATCAATAACCATTCTCTCATCCTCACGATATCGCATCCACGGGACTTCTCACATTCAGACTGGGACGATCAATCACGCGCAGATGGATCATCGCCGTACGTGCAACTTTGCCGCGGAGCGGCACTTCATGGTAGCCCGGCCTTTTAAGGCCGGGCCAACAACACCAACGATCGTTGGTGTCGCGGAGCGACAATTGATGCGCGATCGTCAGCATTCCACGAGGAGATCATTCATGCGTCGCTCCGCGACGCTTGATGCAAGCCGAAAGTCATTCCGGGACTGGTCCTAACTGGACAGCGCCATGTGGCGGCGGATGTTCAGCTTTCCAGTGACGCTCCGAGTGCGATTTTATCCGTGAAATCTGCAACATCTGTGGTCAAAAATACAATCGCATTTTTACCACGGATAACACAGAGTACACGGATGATTCACAGAGGTCACAAAAGGTGCTCATTGCCGAGAAGAGGGGATGCCTGGACGTCTCTACACCTTCCCGGAAAGGCAACCGGTACATCAAACATGCCGCTGTCCAGCTGAGCACATGCGGAGCCACTCGTGCAGGTTGACTGCATCAGGAACGCAGCAGTTTCAGCCGACGACGGATCGACTCCAGCTCCTCGTCTGAGGGATCAGGAGCCACCGTCTGGAAGTAATCATTATCGATCCCCGTATTGTCCTTCACGTCCTCGCCCGTCAACGGATCTGTATCGCCAGACGTCGGCTCAGCCTCGAAGTCGCGGTCCCACAGGATGCGGTCGCGAAGGACATCCATCAGAAACTCCCAATCGTCCCAATCGCAATCGTCAGCATGCGGCGTCTCCAGATCGGGATCGACAACGG
>JBIIIF010000124.1:0-19459 GCA_044235005.1 Planctomycetaceae bacterium
CGATTCTGCGCGTTCGATCGGTCGATCGATTCGCATTCGATCATGATTTCAAGTGAATTGCCAAAGAACCAGCCGTCGTGTGGACATAGCCCAGCACTTGAATCCTTTATCGGACCGCTGGAACCGCTTTTGTGAGGAAACTCGGCATAATCGCTACAGATTGCGCAAGACGAATGACCGGCACCGGGAGCGGTCCGGAGGGTCAGGTGGAATAGGGTGATTAGGTGCTCTGTTTTTGCCCGGTGGTGAATCAGCTCCGGCCGATTTTGCCGGAGCTCTCCCGCAGGAATCCTAGTCTTCGTTGTGCGTGCTCTCGCTGCCGTCTTAGGGCCGGTTGAGCCAGGGTTTGGAAACTAAGGCCTCTGCGAACAAATAACCTACCCACCAACTGATGGCGAGCGGTTGACGTTAGCCGACCGGTATGCCGTTTAACCGGCCGGTTCACTCCGGCCGCTCGCCGTGCTGGTCTCTTATTTCTTTGCCGCTACCAAGGCCCCAGCGAACAAATAACCTACCCACCAGCTCATGGCGAGCGGTTGGCGTTAGCCGACCGGTATGCCTTTCTTCCGCTGGCGTTTGAGTGACATCGAGGCAGTCTTTACAATGCAGGGCAGGCTCTTCAGTTTGGCACTGCGACATTGCGGCCGATGTTTGTTGCTCCTCGAACGCGCGGCAGGTGGATTCACCAGGATCCTTTTCCTGTCCCTCAATATTTCTCACCGGGTTAATTCATGAAATCGATCCTGATCCAGTTCGACACAGATTCTCTTCCCAGCGTTTTTGATCGAGTCGTCGCGGTGGACTCCGGCGTGGAGCATCTCTTTTCTTACGGCGGCGTCACGCCGGAGAATGTCACTGGACTTGTTCATGGAGCGATGTTCACCCGAGGCCCTGCGGACCTGAAAAACACCGCGATCTTCGTTGGGGGAAGCGATGTTGCGGCTGGCGAAGTGTTGTTCCGGAAGATCCAGAAGACCTTCTTTGGTCCGATGCGAGTTTCCGTGATGATGGATTCCAACGGGTGCAACACGACCGCTGCCGCCGCCATCGCTTCGGCTCGCAAACATTTGTCACTGGCGGATGCCTCTGCGATTGTGCTGGGGGCTACCGGGCCGGTCGGGCTTCGAGCGGCCGAGTTGCTGGTGTTGGAGAATTCCCGAGTCACGTTGGTGTCGAGAACTCTGGATCGAGCCGAAGCAGCCTGTGAGTCGGTGCGAGCTAAGGTCTCGACTGCTCGATTAACTCCGGCCGCAGCGTCGACTCCCGAGGAATTTGAGAAGCTGGCTGCAAATCAGCAGATCGTCATCGCGGCGGGTGCGGCGGGTGTGTGCTTTCTGAGCGAAGGTGCGTTAGCCCGACTTGATGACGTCAAGTTGGCGATTGATCTGAATGCCGTGCCACCGGCTGGTCTTGCTGATGTCGGCGTGATGGACAAAGCCGTGGAGAAGCACGGGACAATCTGCTATGGCGCACTGGGCGTGGGTGGGCTGAAAATGAAGGTTCATAAGCGAGCTGTGGCGTCGCTGTTTGAGTCGAACACAGCCATTCTGGAAACAAGAGCGCTGTACGAACTGGCTTTGAAGGTCGCTGGGATCTCGGCGTAGGTTGTGCCGCTTCTTGTCTCAGGGCGGGCGTTGACTACTTCTTTTGATTCTGCAATCGGCGTTGGAGAGCGGCCTGCATTTCTGACTGGCTGATGCTGCCGTCGTTGTCTGTGTCCGCCGCTTTGATATTTTCCTGCATGCGCGGTGGAATTTCGTTGCCGGTCAACTTGCCATCTGAGTTTCGATCGAGCTGTTTAAACATCGCTGCCGGGCCGGTATTTTCCATCGAGCTGTCAGGATTCTTCCTGCGGTCGCCGAATTTTTTTGACTGCGGTTTCTCTGCACCCGGCTTCCCGGGACCGGACTTGCCGCTCGTCGATTTCGGTTCGACTTTGGGATCCTCTCCCTTCATGCGGTCTTTGTCGGAGTTCATCATTTCTTCCGGCTCACCCTTGGCCGACGGCGTTCCCGGACGCTCGCCGCGGAGATACGCCTGCACTTGATCGACCGGCACGCTGTCCTGTCCGATGCGATCCAGAAGCTGCTCGAAACGGTCACGCATCGGGCTCGGTACTTCATCAAGAGACACGTTTCCGTCACCGTTGCGGTCGAGCCGACTGACGTCGAACGATGCCATACGATCGGCCACGTTTGCACCGGGAAGTTCGACGGGCTTTGGATCGGAGACGGCTTTGGCAAATTCGTCCTTGTTGAGTGCTCCGTCTTCGTTGCCATCTGCAACTCGGAGTGCTCGCTTGAACATGGACTGTTGCGACCCGGTCATTTCCGACTGCGTCACCTTCCCGTCGGCGTTTTTATCGAGTCTGCTGAACAGGTCAGGGGCCGAAAGACCGTCGGGAGAAAACGCGGATACAGCCAACGTGAGCAGTGAAGAGATCATCGCGGATTCCTCTGAAAAACACAGTTGCCGGTTACCTGAACGCGTTTTGTAGTGCTGGCTTCAGCCAGCATGCGCCTGCGAAATCAAGAAGCCGTTCGTGGCACTCAGGAAGTTTAACACCGCTAAGTCTGTTCGGGGTCGTCTGATTTTCAGAAAGTCGGGAGTGGTGAAAACCAGGCCTCTCGGCCACGGGTTAAACGAAGGGGTTAATGCGGTGGAGAGGAGGAGAGGAGGAGGGGAGGAGAGGAGGAGGGGAGGAGAGGAGGAGGGGAGGAGAGGAGGAGGGGAGGAGGGGAGGAGAGGATGAGGGGAGGAGGAGAGGAGGAGAGGAGGAGAGGAGGAGGGGAGGAGAGGAGGAGGGGAGGAGAGGATGAGGGGAGGAGAGGAGGAGAGGAGGAGAGGAGGAGAGGAGGAGAGGAGGAGAGGCAAAATGATGACAGCAGAATTGTCGGCGAATTGATTCGAGGGGCGATGATGCGCTGACAATTCTGCTGTTGAGGGTTGGGATTTTGGGCAGCGGCAAAGAAATAAAATACCAGTTCGGCGAGCGGCCCGGTGTGAACCGGCCGGTAAAGCGACATACCGGTCGGCTAACGCCAACCGCTCGCCATGAGTTGGTGCGTAGGTTATTTGTTCGCTGGGGCCTTAGTTTCCAAACCCTCGCTCAACCGGCGTGAAGCCGGATGGGGCCGAGTCGTTCGTTTGATTTGCTCTTAGGCAGCGGCAAAGAAATAAGATACCAGTTCGGCGAGCGGCCCGGTGTGAACCGGCCGGTACAACGGCATACCGGTCGGCTAACGCCAACCGCTCGCCATGAGTTGGCGGGTAGGTTATTTGTTCGCTGGGGCCTTAGTTTCCAAACCCTGGCTCAACCGGCGTGAAGCCGGATGGGGCCGAGTCGATCGTTTGATTTGCTCTTAGGCGGCAAAGAAATACGATACCAGCTCGGCGAGCGGCCCGGTGTGAACCGGCCGGTACAACGGCATACCGGTCGGCTTACGCCAACCGCTCGCCATGAGTTGGTGGGTCGGTTATTTGTTCGCCGGGGCCTTTGTACGTCAAGCTATTCGAGGATTCGGATGCACGACGCTCCGGTGACTTCGACGGGAGCACCGGAGGCCGTGAGCTTGCCGGTCTCGGCGTTGATACGGAATGCGACGACATTGTTGCCGGGCATGTTGGCACACAGCAGCACAGAACCGCTTTTTGGAATCGCCAGATTCTGAGGCCCCTTACCGAGGCTGGGAATGATTTCGATCAGCGTCAGAGTACCGTCTTCCGCAATCTTGTAGCCGGCGATGCTGTCGTGGCCACGATTTGTGCCGTACAGATACTTTCCGTTCGGCGTGATTTTCAGGTCGGCCGTGTGAGTGACCCCGTCGTAATCGGCTGGCAATGTTGAGATGGTCTGTCGTTCAATCAGCATGCCCGAGTCCGGCAGAAAATCAAACAGAGTGACCGTGTTGAGCAGTTCGTTAATCACATACAGATACTTGCCGTTCGGATGAAACGTCATGTGACGTGGCCCGCTGCCGGGCGGAGTTCGCACGAAGGGCTGAGCGGCCGGGGTGAGTTTTGCGGTGGCTGCATCGAGGGCGTAGCACACGATCTGGTCGATGCCAAGATCCGCTGAGTAAGCAAAACGATTGTTGGGGCTGATGACAAAGCAGTGAGCGTGCGGTTCCTTCTGCCGAGCCTCATTGACACTGGAACCGTGATGCTGCACAAACGACACTGGCTCGGACAAAGAGCCATCGGGTTTGATCGAATAAGACGCCACGCTGCCGCTTGAATAGTTCGCCATCAGCACGGTCTTTCCGGTTGCATCAACTTCCAGAAAGCAGGATGCCGTCCCCTTCGTCGACTGACGATTGAGAGGGCTCAATTTTCCACTGCGGCCTTCAAGCTTGTAGGACGCAACCTGTTCAGGCTCCTTGCCTCCGAAGGTGGGAGCGTAAATGGAGTAAAGAAATTTATGATCGGGTGAAACAGCGATAAAGAAAGGATTCTCCACACCAGATGTTTTGTGGACGGGCTTCAGGGTCGCAGACTTTTCATCCAGTGTCATGGCATGAATCCCGCCCTGTTCTCCCCCGGCGAATGAGGACACAAAAACGAGCGGTTCGTCGGCAGAAGCCGAAAGTGAATGCGTCATCAGGCTGATTCCTGCAGCAAGAAAGAAGGACTTTGAAATCTCGACGATTCGCATGATCAGTTCCTTAAGTGTTCGAAGGTCTGCTATCCGGGCGCCAAAGGCCGCATGAGAAGTCGATCAATCTAAAGAGTCCGCCGAAATCAAGCCAGTAACTCGGGAGCGACGGGGGACTTCGCTGCAATCTGTTAGCTGGTCGGTCAGTTTTGACTGAACGATGGTAATGGGAGTGATGTGAGTAATGGGAGTGATGTGAGTAATGGGAGTGATGTGAGTCATTGAATATTGCGGCCAAAGGCAGCGGGATTCGGGGGCACGAAGAGAAGAATTCATCCCGGGAAGGTGAATGAGGAAACCTGAAACGAAAACAGGGAAACCAGATTGCTCTGGTTTCCCTGTCTTTTGCTGTCTCAAACTAAAAGCCGCCGACTGGAGTCGAACCAGCGACCTACGCTTTACGAAAGCGTCGCTCTACCAACTGAGCTACGGTGGCGTGAATTTGCTGGACACCAGCTCCCGGAGGATGGTTTGTCGCAAATCACTGGCGGAACTCTAGCGTCGTTTTGATCGCGGGGCAAGATCTGGAAAGCCCAAGTTTTGTTCACTCCTGAGTTGCGGAGAAGCGGCAAACTTTCCATCGTTCGCCGGTTGCGAGCGGTTCTCTTTATGGTATCCCGACCAGTCCACAAAGGATGCCGCCAAAGATCTGCTCCTATTTGATCGCTCACTGACGTTTGGGGTTATGAATCCCGGTCATATCAGCAACTCCCTCAAGCGGGTTGAAATCGGCTCGAATGAGTCATGCAAGAGTCCTCGGAGAAACCACCATGGCGGAAACTCGCACACAGATTCTGGATCGACTCAGGGGGAAAATTGCCGCGGGAATTCCCATAATCGGTGGTGGAGCGGGTACCGGGATCAGTGCCAAATGTGAAGAAGCTGGCGGGATTGATCTGATCGTAATCTATAACTCGGGCCGCTATCGCATGGCCGGGCGGGGTTCTCTGGCGGGACTGATGCCGTATGGAAACGCGAACCAGATTGTTCGCGAAATGGCGTATGAAGTGATTACGGCGGTCAAGACAACGCCCGTGCTGGCTGGTGTTTGCGGGACGGATCCGTTTATGCTGCGAGATCATTTCCTGAAAGATCTTAAGGAGCTTGGTTTCGCGGGCATCCAGAATTTTCCCACGGTCGGCTTGATCGATGGTATTTTTCGAGCCAACCTTGAAGAAACGGGGATGGGCTTTCAACTGGAAGTCGAACTCATCGCCGCAGCTCGGGAAATGGACCTGCTGACGACTCCGTACGCGTTCGACAATGATCAGGCGGCGGCTCTGACGAAAGCCGGAGCTGACATCATCGTCGCTCACATGGGGCTGACGACCAGCGGCACGATCGGAGCATCAACCGCCATGACTCTGGAGCAATGCGTGCCTCGCATTGCCGAGATGACTCAGGCGGCTCGCGAAGTGAATAAAGACGTCATCGTGCTGTGCCACGGCGGGCCGATTGCGATGCCCGAGGATGCTCGGTTTATGATGAATGCGGTTCCGGCCATCAACGGGTTTTACGGAGCCAGCTCGATGGAACGATTGCCGACCGAGATTGCTCTGACCGAACAAGTGCGAAAATTTACTGCAATTCGGCGAGATGCGTGATTTTGAAAGATGACGGTTCCGGAGGATTGCGAAAGTGAAAAAATGATGCGAGCCTGTCCGGAAGAGTCAGGTGGCGAATTGTCCTCGCGGTGCGGCTCCAGCCGCCAGTGTTCCCAACGTTTGAGGCAGAATTCGTTCCTCTCCAACCATTAAATCCAATTGCCTGCGGCTTGCGGCATCGCGAAAAAAATTCAGAGAGAAGTAGAACTCCTATGATTGCTCCTTCGGAACAGCCATCGTGTGAAGGCGTGCCGGAACTCGAAACACGTCCTGCGGACTACATTGCGTTGGCTCGATATGGGCGAGTTCCTCAGGTGGCGAGATTTGCGGGCTTCGGACCGGTTGTGGACCGAGGTGCTCAGATCGTTGTCGGCACCGATCGCGGCGAAGAAATCGCTGTGGCGCTGCAGGTGACGGAGAATCGTAAGCCGGAAACCCCCGAGGGAATGACCGGCGAAGTTGTTCGCGTGGCCACAGACAATGATCTGGCGACTGCGGCGAAGAATGAACAAACAACCGAAGCCGCGTTCCCCGGCTGGATCGAGCGCTGCGGAAAATGGAAACTGCAACTGGAGCTGATTGATCTTGAGATGACTCTGGACAGTCGGCTGATTTTGTACGTCCTGAATGATCGCGGGGCCGAGACGACTCGCATGGCTCTGTTAGCAGCTGCGGCCGGTCTGGGGATTGTGCATGTCCAGCCTGTCTCTGCGGAAGGGATTGTGCAGGCTTCCGGCGGTGGCGGTTGCGGTAGTTGCTCGAACCATTGACGTGAGCTTCTTGCCGTTATCGTTCTGCTTGCGACTTGTGGACTGCAGAACCAGCGAACTGCAGGTTGCGTAACGTTCGATTTTGTCGGCCGCTATTGAAAAGGACAGTACACTTCCGCCCACGATGGCAATTTGTCAGACTGTTGTGAACTGCCCACTGATCAATCCCGCCCCGCGTATCGAGTCTGCCGCCATGCTCAGTTTCTGGGACCGTGATGCTCGTTCACGACGTCGAGAATTCCTGCAGGCCGGGGCATTGGGGCTGGGTGGTTTGGAGTTAGCGGACTTGCTGCACGGGAAAGCTTACGCAGATTCCGGTGGGTCCGTGTTGAAAGACAAAGCTGTCATCTTTCTGTTTCTGCATGGCGGGCCCAGTCAGACGGAAACGTTTGACCCGAAGATGACAGCGCCGGTGGGCATTCAAAGTGCGACCGGTGAGGTCCAAACGAAGATTCCGGGGATCACATTTGGAGGCAGTTTCCCGAAACTGTCAGCGCTGGCGGATAAGTTTTCCGTGGTTCGCTCCTTTGTCACTGGCGACGGCAATCATGACATCAAGCCGATTGTGGGACGCGATACGCTGAAGGCCAATCTGGGCTCTTTGTATGCACGAGTGGCCGGAACGAACCGACCGGGCAGCGGTATTCCGACGAATGTTGCCTTGTTTCCAAAAGCTGTCGTCGAGGGTGCTCAGCCAGCCGTTACGAACTTCGGCGACTTTACCTCGGCTGGAATTCTGGGCAATGGTTACCGTCCGTTTGTTCCGGGCGCGCAAGGTGAAGCTCAGGAGAACATGCGACTGCAGTTTGATCGCCTTCGACTGGATGATCGGCGTCATTTGTTAAAGCGGCTGGATCTGATTCGCCGTTCGATGGATCAATCAGGAATGCTCACCGGGCTGGATCGAATTCAGCAACAGGCCTTCGACACCATTGTCGGTGGAGTTGCGGAGGCCTTTGATTTGTCGAAGGAGCATCCAGAGACGATTGCACGCTACGATACGGCTTCGTTACTGCGTCCGGACGACATCAGTCGCCGCTGGAACAACCATAAGAATTATGTCGACAATGTTCAGAGCCTTGGCAAGCTGTTGTTGCTGGCACGTCGGCTTTGCGAAGCGGGGTGCGGGTTTGTCACGGTTACGACAAACTTTGTCTGGGACATGCATGCGGACGCGAACAATGCGGGCGTGGAAGAAGGCATGCGTTACATGGGAGCGCCGTTGGATCACGCTCTGTCTGCTTTTATTGAAGATCTTTATCAGCGTGGGCTGGACGATCGAATCATGCTGGTCGCGTGTGGAGAAATGGGGCGAACACCGCGCATCAACGAACGCGGCGGCCGCGACCATTGGGGCGGACTGGCTCCTCTGTTACTGACTGGCGGCGGATTAAAAATGGGACAAGTTGTGGGCCAGTCGACTCGTGATGCCGGTGAAGCCGCTTCAAATCCGGTTCGCATTCCGAATCTGATTTCAACAGTTCTGCACACGATGTTTGACGTCGGGCAACTGAGACTTCAGCCCGGACTGCCTCGCGAACTGACTCAGCAAATGGTCGCTGTAGAACCTATTCACGGATTGTGAGACCATGGCGAAGTAAGTAATGGCTGTTGATCGTATTGGTTGTTATAAGACGAGACGGCATTGAGAGATCAATTCGGTGCGTTTTGCCGAGTCGTTCTGTGCGATGGCACTTCGAGTTGCTGCAAAAGCAACAGGGGATTCCGAAACCAATCGAGAAATCTGGCCCGGTTCATTCACCTTTCAATGGTTTTTCTGTCTACTTCTTCCCGCATTTGCCGTGCTGAGCATACAAGACACTCCTGCGGACATATCGACTGACGGGTTTTTGATATGAGTACTGATGACCAGTTGAAACAGCAACTGGATGATTTTCGGAAAGACTTCCACAAACTGCGGTCAGAGATTTCCCGGGTTATCGTTGGGCAAACGGAGATTCTGGACGACACGCTGATCTCGTTGATTGCCGGTGGCCATGTGCTGCTGGAAGGTGTGCCTGGGCTGGGCAAAACACTGACCGTCAGAACTCTGGCGGATGCTCTGCATCTGGATTTCCACCGCATCCAGTTCACGCCCGACCTGATGCCGGCCGACCTTGTGGGAACTCAGGTCATTGCCGAAACCGCTGACGGCCGAAAGGTCTTTGAGTTTCAAAAGGGCCCGCTGTTCGCCAACGTGCTGCTCGCCGACGAAATCAATCGCGCGACTCCAAAGACGCAGTCCGCTCTGCTGGAAGCGATGCAGGAACATTCTGTGACGGTCGCCGGAGTAACGCATCGCCTGTCAGAGCCGTTCTTCGTCATGGCGACTCAGAATCCGCTGGAAATGGAGGGCACGTATCCATTGCCCGAGGCTCAGTTGGACCGCTTCTTTGTCAAGCTGCTGGTCAAGTATCCGAAGGTTTCTGATCTGGAAACGATTCTTGATCGGACGACCGAGAACTTCAAGCCGCATGCCAACGCCGTCCTGACCGGCGAACGCATTCTCCAGATGTCTCAACTGTCCCGGCTGATCCCGATCGCCGCTGACGTGCGACGCTATGGAATTGCCCTGGTTGTGGCGACTCATCCCGATCATGAACTGGCCTCTGCCGCCGCGAAGAAATACGTTCGCTACGGAGCCAGTCCTCGCGGTCTGCAGGCCCTGATCCTGGGGGCCAAGATTCGAGCAATCCTTGACAATCGATACCACGTTGCTCGTGACGATCTGCGAACCATGGCACTTCCGGTTCTACGGCATCGTATGATTTTGAACTTCGAAGGTCAGGCCGAAGGAATCAGCACGGATGATGTCATCAGGAAGCTTGTGGACGATGTGAAAGAGGATGCTCTGACTTACGTGTGAAGTCGTTTGAAGTCTTTGAGTGTCCTGCGGATCCTGCTCCATGTTGTTTCCTCCCGACTTTTTGACTCGTCTGGAATACCTTTCGATTATTTCGAAGCGGGTCTTTCGTGGCCAGTTGCTGGCTCAGCGACGCACGACGCAGATGGGCTCGGGCATTGAGTTTTCGGATCACCGTGAATACAACAACGGCGACGATCTGCGTTATCTGGACTGGAACATTTACGCACGGCATGGCGACCTGTTACTGAAGCGTTTTCAGGAAGAACAGGATCTGCACGTCTATCTGATGCTGGATTGTTCGCGCAGTATGGCGTTTGGCGATCCCTCCAAATTCGATTTGGCTCGACACCTGGTGGCGGCTTTGGCTTACATCGCGCTGGCGGATCTGGATCGAATAGCGATCGTGGCTTACGCTGATGGCATCATCGCGGAACTTCCGGTCACTCGCGGGAAAGCTCGCATCCTGCCGATCATGAAGTTTCTGGAAGATTTGCCAACAACCGGTCAGGGGACGAATCTGGACAAAGCCGTTCAGGGTTTGATTCATCGAGGAGCCAGAACGGGGCTGGCCATTGTGGTCAGTGACCTGTTCGACGAAAACGGTTTTCAGCGAGGATTAGATCAGTTTCGTTATCGACGCTTCGATGCTCACGTGTTGCAGTTACATGATCCGGCCGAGGCGGATCCACCCTTACTGGGTGACGCGGAACTTGTGGATGTCGAAACCGAGTCTGTGCGAAAGGTCACGATTACCGAAAGCAGCCTGCGGACTTACAAAAAACTGTTTGCCGAGCATCAAGCTGCGGTTCGCGACTATTGCCACACCTACAATCTGGGCTGCACTCAGACGCCGTCGACGTATCGATTCGACGAGATCATTATGCGGATGATGCGGGAAACCGGGGCGGGACGCTAAAGTCGTGTGTCCCGCAGTTGTGGAATCCTTCGGCGGCGAGTGATCTTGAGTTTAACCCGTGGCGACCGACAGAATAGCTGGATTATTGCCAGGAAACTGGTGATTCGAACCGTCGCGTTTCGCCAATCTGCTGATATCGTCCGCAACCTTCGTTTCTTTTACGACACTTAAGCCCTCCGAAGCTGATCGTCATGGCCAAGCTGGAAATCGTTCATTACCCTCATCCCGCGTTGCGCTGGAAATCGCGCGAACTGACGAAGATCGATGCCGAACTGGAAGATATGGTTCAGCAGATGTTTGAACTGATGTACGCGGCTCGCGGAATCGGTCTGGCGGCGAACCAGGTGGCTCTGCCTTACCGCATGTTTGTGATCAATCCTTCGGGCGATAAAAACAACAAAGAGGACGAGATGGTTTTCATCAATCCTCAGATCAGTCGTCGGAATGGCAGCGAAGAAGATCAGGAAGGCTGCCTGAGTCTTCCGGAGATCTATGCCCCGGTGACTCGGGCAACTCGAGTCGTGATTGACGCCTTTGACCTCTCCGGCCAGCAGTTTGAGATGGATCTGGAAGACCTGGATGCTCGCGTTGTTCAGCACGAATACGACCATATCGAAGGCATTATGTTTACGGATCGAGTCGCCCCGGGGCCGCTGGCGAAGGTTCAACCTCTGATCACGGATCTGGAGATGCAATTCCGAAATCGTCAGAAGGAAGGGACCGTGCCCTCGGACGACCAGTTGAAGGCTCAGCTTATGGCTCTCCAGAAGGCTCGAACTGGCGGCTGAGTCTGCTAAACTGCCGCCGGAATGCTGATCTCGCGGGCCGGATCCTGAGCGTTTAACGCTCAGCCGCAGACGCCGGCTCAAGAGTGATGCCGGCGCCTGGGCGGTCATCAACGGTACGCACTTCCGCGCGTGTTTATTCAGACATCACCTTAAATTCTTTGTTTGAAACATCACCTCATGGCCTCAACTCTTTTTGATCTCTCGGGCGAAACAGCGGTTGTTCTTGGTGGCACCGGAGTGCTTGGCGGTGGCATGGCTTCCTCGCTGGCAGCGGCCGGTGCTAAAGTCGCCGTCGTGGGACGAAATGCAGATCGGGGACAAGCTCGAGTTCGGGAGATTGAAGCCGCTGGCGGAGTTGCGTCGTTTCATTCCGCAGATGCTTTAGATGCAAAATCGCTGACGGATTGTCGGGATGAAATCATGAGCAAGCTTGGCTCAGTCACTATTCTGATCGCTGCTGCGGGTGGAAATCGCCCCGACGCCACTTTGCCGCCGGGCAGCGACTTCTGCAAACTGTCACGCGATGGCTGGAATGGCGTTTTTGATCTGAATCTGGTTGGCGGTGCTTTGTTGCCGGCGCAGGTTTTCGGTGAGACGATGCTGGCTCAGAAAAAAGGCAGCATCATTAACATTGCGTCCATGGCCGGTATGATTCCTTTGTCGCGAGTTGTCGCCTATTCTGCAGCGAAGGCAGCCGTGATCAATCTGACGAAGTTTCTGGCTCGTGAATGGGCGACTCGAGGTGTGCGAGTCAATGCGATCAGTCCGGGCTTCTTTCCGGCTGACCAAAATCGTGCGTTACTGTTCAAAGAGGACGGCTCGTACACCGAACGAGGCGGTCAGATCATTGGACATACTCCGATGGCACGTTTTGGTGAAAGTCATGAACTGGCTGGAGCTGTGGTCTGGTTGGCGTCGCATAAGGCTTCGTCGTTTGTGACCGGGCAAAATATCGTTGTGGATGGAGGATTTTCTTCGACAACGATTTAGGATGGGAGCGTGAGTTGTTGTCGAAAGTGTTAGCTTTCAATTTGTGAAGGCACGTGCTTTGCGGAGCAAACGCCGACATTATCTTTGTATCGCTCCTTAGGATTGGGTTCGAAATTTTTCTGTGAATGGTGTGCCTGCGTTCGCTGAGGCGAACTTGTCACACCCTACAAATTGCAACGTTTTTCCGTAGGGTGTGACAAGTGAGCCTTCGCGAACGCAGGCACACCGGTTGAGTCTTCAATTTGATCAAGGCCGGAAGTTATTCGGAACTGTTCTTCGGTGGTGAGTTGAGTTCATTGGTTCGATTGTATTTTTGTTCAAGACTAGCCGTGGGTGAGTGTGAAGGTGCATTCACGGACGCCTGCGGCTTGCCGTAAAAAGAGAAGGGCCAGCGGAGAAGATTCTGGAGTCTCCCGCGGCCGCTGAGGCGTACTTGCTTCGGCATTCAGAGAATAATCATCACGGAGGATCGACAATTTCAGCGGCAGTTCTGCCGAATGGGTTTCGATCATGGTGACAAGTACTTCAAAGTCCAGAAAAGCATTGCGAGCCTTCTCGACCACCCGCAAAATGGCGGTCGATCTGCGAAAAGCGATCACTGCTGATGATGTGGAAGCGTTTCAGGCGGCGTTCCTCGAAGAACTGTCTCGGCCGCTGAAGCGTATTCGCAAGCAATTGAGCGAAAAACCTCTGTTAGCGTTGTGGTCCGAAAGTTCCATCGAGCTGGCTGGCCGTGAACGTGAACTCGCGGCCGCTCTGGATGAGATGTCGGACAGCTCTTCGCAACGAGGCCGACGTAAGAATAAAAAGGCTCGCGAAGAGTCTCCTTACGAGGAGGTTCTGGCGAACTGGCTCACGGAATCGGCTGGCGTGCCCGGTCCGTGGGAAACTATAGTGCTGGCAGAGATTCTGCTGCGTTATGGGCATCGCGTCTCGGCCGAACGCTTCGTGGAGACTTTGACTGTCCTTGCAGAAGGCATGCAGCGAGAAACTCTCGGGGGCCTTTTCGAAGGCACCGAGTCAGAGAACTCCACAAGTGATCCGATTCGGCAGATGATTCTGACCGGGGAAAGTCGCTGGCTCTGCGGACTTCTGCTGAGTCCCCTGCAGGCGGCTCAGCCACTCCAGAAGTCCGGCTCAGAAGCTCTGGAGAAAGTGCTGAAAGACTGTACTGACTCCGAAGGTGTGGTCCATGGCTCACTGTTGAAGCGACTTCCGGACTGGTTAACTCCGCTGGCTCGATCCGCGTTCTGGGCAGACGCTTTTGAACTTCCGTTGTGGAATGAGAAAACGCAGTTGCGTCTGGATGCCTTGATTGAGCGAACGGTCATGCTGATTCTTCCCGCGTCTGACCATCGCTCCGGGGAAGACTTACCAGAAACACCGGCACCGACTCTCAATCAGGTGCTGGAGTTGCTGCTGTTGAATTCCGGCACAGAATGGCGCAAGCGGATCGAAAGACTGCTGAAAGGTTGTCAGGAACAACCTCCGGAAGAGGTCCCTCGCCCCAAAAAATTCAAAAAGAAGAAATCAGGCGATGACGACGAAACAGCGAAGGCTGAGTCGGAGTCAAAATCGGCCAAAGGCAAACTGCCGGCGGGGAAATCTCAGGTCGAAAAAACTCCGGCCGAAAAGCCGAAGCTGCTGGCTTCCTGGGAGTCCGATCCATCGTGTCTCGCCGTGCTGAGATCCAGCCTTGAGCCGGACGCTGATGTGGCGACGCTGGAATGGCATTCAAGTGATGCTCAGATCATGCTGGCCGCCGCCGGTGTTCCAATCTTCTCCGGGTTCTGGAACTGGTCCGTACGCGTGGATGACGTGGCGGTACCTGCTCCAACGACGTGGAAGTGCAGTTGCTGGTTCCTTGATCCTGAAACCGTTTTCGTCGAAATCGAAGGCGAAGATTCAGCCGCAATCAAGCGGGTTCGACAGGTCCTGCTGGCTCCGCATGAACGCTTTGCCATTCTGACGGACAGCGTGACCTGCGAAGATCCTGATCGCAAAGTGCAACTGGTCACTTCACTGCCTCTGACCGACGGCAGCGTTTGTGCGATCGATTCGGTGACTCGCGAAGTCAACATTCTGGTTGGATCGCGTTCAGTCAGAACGTTTCCGGTTTGGATGGAAGACGACCGCATTCAGCATACGCTGGGCAGTTATCGTGAACACGATGGACAGTTGGAGTTATCAGGAATCGGCCGCGGCGGAGTCACGCTGCCTCTGGCTCTGGACTGGCATCCTCGTCGTGCCGATTCACCCGCCGACTGGGCTCGCCTGACCGTCACGGAATCTCGTCGAGTTGTCCATGAAGACGAAGCGGCAGGTTACCGAATTCGGATTGGTGATCATCAGGTCCTGATCTATCGCAGTCTGGTGGCTGGTAAGAACAGTCGAGCAGTGCTCGGGCTGCACACGTGGGACGAATCGGTTTATACGCGAGTCCCCAACAAGCCCGGTCCGCTGGAGCCGTTGGTCGAAGTCGAAACGCCGGAATAAAGTTGACTCTTCCTGTAGTGGCCATAAGGTTCGTAGTGCTGGCTTCAGCCGGCTATCTTTCGCATTGCGCAGTCGTGCCTCAAAAAGGCATGCTGTTGAAAGCCTTCAGTGCCGTAGAAGCTACGCTCTGTGTTCAAACAGTTCCGTTGCCGCATTGCCGAAGATGTCCGTGAGTCGGAAGTCACGACCCGCGTGGCGGAAGGTCAATCGCTTGTGATCAAGCCCCAGCGCATACAACAACGTGGCATGGAAGTCATGCATATGCATCGGGTTTTCGACAGGATGAAATCCGAAATCATCCGTTGATCCATAAGTCAGACCGCCTTTGACACCTCCGCCCGCCAGCCACATCGTGAAAGCCGCCGGATGGTGATTTCGCCCATCACCATTCTCCACCGTTGGCGTTCGCCCAAATTCTGAGCCCCAGACAACCAGCGTGTCTTCCAGCATTCCTCGTTGCTGCAAATCGGTTAACAATCCTGCGATGGGCTTGTCGACCTGCGCACATTCTTTAACCAGGCCCTCGTTATTCTTCGTGTGATGATCCCACGTATAATCTGTTGACACCTGAATGTAGCGAACGCCTTTCTCGGCGAACTTCCGCGCGAGCAGGCATTGGCGTGCGAAGTTGTCGGTCGGCTGAGCATCCACACCATACAGCTTCAATGTCTCCGGAGATTCATCCGCCAGACTAAGAATCTGCGGCACCGTCGACTGCATCCGATACGCCAGTTCATAGCTGGCAATCAAACCCTCGATACCCTGATCTGCCACGGACTTCCGGAGATGCTGCTGATTCAACGCCTGAATCAGGTCCAGTTGCTCTCGCTGAGCAGACCGGTCGATTTTCGGATTGGAGATATTCGCCATCCTGGCATTGGCAATCGGAGTCTCTGCAGATCCGATCGCGGTGCCCTGATGCACGGCCGGAAGAAATGCACTGCCATAATTCTGAACTCCTCCGTGTCCTCGCGGAGGGGAGATAGTGACGAAACCAGGCAGATTTTCACTTTCTCCACCAAGCCCATAACTGACCCATGCACCAACGCTGGGACGGACGAGATTTGAGTTTCCCGTATGCAGATTCAGTAGTGCTTCGCCGTGCGCGGATCCGTCGGTATGCATGGATCGAATAACACACATGCGGTCGGCGTGCTTTGCGACATTTGGAAACAACTCACTAATCCAGACGCCGCCTTGCCCGTGCTGCTGATACTTGAACGGCGATCCCAGAATGGTTCCCCCCGGAGGCTGCTTGCCACCAAACGCTTCCGGAGTAACCGCCTTACCAGCAAAGTCGTTGAGACGCGGCTTGTAGTCGAACAGATCCACATGACTCGGTCCGCCCCACATAAACAGAAAGATCACCCGCTTCGCCGACGCGGCAAAATGCGGAAGCCGATCAAGACTGTTCATCGCCGCAGCGCCTGCCTGCTGCGCGGCCTGTCCAGCCATCGCCGCAAGCCCTACCTGCGCAAACCCGGCAGCACTGCGAGCCAGCATTGAGCGGCGAGTCATGGAGTTATAGAAGTTGAAGCAGTTCATCTTTTACTCCAGATACTGAAATCGACTTGAGGCAAACAATGCATGACAAGCCATGGCCAATGCTTTCAATGATGCTTCCGCATCGCCGGCCGTCTGCAAACGTGATTCCGTCTGCTGAAGGTAGGCGAGCATGGCCTGTTGCTCATCGTCGTTTGCACCATCGCCCACAATCAACTGAAACATCCGCTGAATGCGAGTCTCCATCGGCTGACTGGCCGTTTCGGACAGAATTCGCCGAGCCGTGATCTCTGCGGTGGCCATCACCATCGCATCGTTCAGCATAAACAACCCCTGAGTCGGCACAGTGGTTTTGGGACGAGCACCGGTCGTTGTGTGAAGATTTGTAAAGTCAAACGCTTCGAAAATCTCCGGCAGATCATTGCGAATCACCGGCAGATAAACGCTGCGACAATTATAGTCCGTCTTTCGCCGCACCGGATTACTTCCGACAGCGGTTGCCTGATCACCCAGATACGCCACGGTTGACTCCATCGGCGCCAATTCCAGCGTTCCGGCCGCGGCCAGCATCGAATCACGTAATGACTCCGGATCCAGACGCCGCCGATTGGCTCGCCACAACAGAATATTCTCGGGATCTTTATCCGAATTGGCGGGCTCATAATGACTGTTCAAAGCGAACGTGCGACTCAGCACAATCCTGCGAATCAGCTTCTTGAATGACCAACCATCCTGAATCAGTTCACTGGCCAGATAATCCAATAGCTCCGGATGACTGGGCGTTTCTCCCGTCCGTCCAAAATTGTCCACCGTGCGAACAAGTCCGCGGCCGAGCAAGTGATGCCAAATCCGATTCGCCTGAACTCGCGCCGTCAGTTGCCCCGATCGACGTGAACCATCTGTCAGCCACTGAGCGAATTCGATGCGACCGCTTTGCTTGTCCGGCAACGGAGTGATTGCGTCGTCATAAAGAACCCGCAGGAAGCCTCGTTGCGTCGTTTCGCCGGGAGCATCAAACTTGCCAGCGATGCGAATCGTTTCGTTGACAGGCGTTTCCAAATCCACAGGCATCATCGCGCGCGGAGGGATCTGCGGTGGATTGGCGAGCAGATCCTGCAGCTCCTTCAGCAATGCTTCCTGAGCCGCAAGGCGATTCTCTTTGGGCTGTGAAGCGTCTTTTGCGGTCTCGGCGAAACCATCAGCATCAGAGATCAGCTTCGCTGCAATCGCCGTTTCATCAGCTTGCTTCAGAACTTCCAGAGCGGCTTTTACTTTCTCCATTCGAGCATTCTTGCCGGGACGTTCTCGCCAGTACGTTTCATAAGCCGCGTTCAGCTGATCGCCCTGTTCGCCGAGCCCCGCCAGTCGCTCCATAACGCGTTGTTCACCGAGCATATAACGCTGCTCCATGACCTTCGTCGAAGTCAGAATGCCAGCCATGGCGTAATAATCCGCCGTTGGGATCGGATCGAACTTATGATCATGACATCGTGCACAGCCAACAGTTTGGGCAAGCACTGCTCGGCTGATGGACTCAAGCTGCTCATCAGCCACATCCATGCGTTGACGATCCGGATTGACTCCCAGCAACACCTTTGGCCCCACGACCAGAAATCCGGCAGCAATTCGCTGCCGATCCCGTTGGTCGAGCGTTTCATAAGGCAGTAAATCACCGGCCAATTGCTCCAACAAGAATCGATCAAACGGCAAATCTGCGTTCACCGCATCAATCACCCAATTGCGATACCGCCACGCTTCACGGAACAGGAAGTTTTCATCGAGCCCATTAGAATCCGCATATCTCGCGAGATCGAGCCAATGCCGCCCCCAGCGCTGACCAAACTGCGGAGAAGCCAACAGCTCATCAACCAGACGTTCCATCGCCTGCGGGATCGGAAGTTCCTGAAACTGTTGAATCTGAGTTTCTGTCGGTGGCAATCCCACCAGTTGAAAAGACGTGCGGCGAACCAATTCAATCGCCGCAGCATCGGCCACCGGATGCAGGTTCTCAGCCTCCAGTTTTGCAAGCACAAATCGGTCAATGTCTGAACGAGCCCACTCCTGATTCTGAACGGCTGGAACCATGGGCCGAGTCAGTCGCAGAAACGCCCAATGACTTTTTCCTGCGATGGGATCTGATGGATTCTCAATAACATTCGCATCAGCCGTCGCCGGAGCCGGCGCTCCCATCCTGACCCATGCGTCGAACCTGGCGATGTCTTCATCGTTCAGTCGTTCCGTTGGTGGCATCAACAGATCCGGATCGTTGTAGTGTACAGCCCTGATCAGCAGACTGGCGTCAGGGTCTCCCGCTACAACCGCAGCACCTCGATCACCACCACGCGTCCATGCGTCCGGCGAATCCAGCAAGAGACCGCCTTCCTGTTTTCCGGCCTTCGACGAATGACAAGCATAACATCGCTGGACCAGCAGCGGACGAATGTGCGTTTCAAACCAGGCGATTCCATCGGCTTCCCGTTTTTCCGCAGCAGCGTTTTCCTGCGCCGACGCAATTGAATCCATCGATACGACAAGAAAAATGAAGATTGCTCGAGAACACATTTGTGAATCGATTCAGGAAAATATTCGGCCGGTGTGGCATCTCAGACCAGGATCTTTACGGAACAACAATGCATCGAAACCCGGTATGAAAGGCGCCGGTGTCTTCTTCGCCTTTCATGCGAGCAGTCACGCGATAACCAACACAATATTGATCGCTGCACATGAATGATCCACCGCGTTGAACGCGCTTAATGATAGCTGGTTCCTGTGGGTCGAGGCTGGACGCAGGGCCGGGAGGATTGTGGGTGGGACTCTCTGAATAATACTCGAGCTGCTAGTAATCTGCACACCATTCCCAGACGTTGCCGGA
>JBIIIF010000363.1:0-5734 GCA_044235005.1 Planctomycetaceae bacterium
TTGTCTGGGTGGCGATCAGTCTGAGAACAGATTCTTAAAGTCATACGGTTGTTTGCTCTGAAGGTCCGGTCCAATGCGTGTTCGTCTCGGGAAAGCTCGTCACCGTTCAAAGAAGCGTCTCTTCAAAGAAGCGCGTGGTAATGTTGGTGGACGCAGCAAGCTGTTGCGAACAGTCAAGGAGACACTGGTCCGTGCCCGTGCATTTGCGACACGCGACCGACGTACTCGCAAGCGTGAATTCCGCGCACTGTGGATCACTCGAATTTCCGCTGCAGTAAGCCAACTCGGAATGAACTACTCAACATTTATGCATGGCCTCTTGTTGGCTAAGGTTGAGATCAACCGGAAGCAACTGAGCGAAATCGCAATCGCAAATCCTGAAGTCTTCAGTGAGATCGTCGAAATCGCCAAGAAGGCTCGCAGCGCAGTCGCTTGATATCGCCGAGTTAATCTCAATTGAATTTTGAATCGGGCGAGCCTTTGCCTTTGAGGGCTCGCCCGATTTCTTTTTTGCATCGCGTTTCTATACTCATTTGATGCCTACCCTGCGTTGGCGAGCGGCAGGGCGTGAGCCCTCCGAGTGCGTTTTTCTCGGTGGATAAAGTTTAAAGAACAGCACAGCATGGAAATTCTCAACGCATTTAATGAGTTTGAAACATCCGCCCTGAACGCGATTGCTGCGGCCACGGATTCTGAATCACTTGAAAAAGTCCGTATCGAATTCCTCGGCCAGAAAAATGGTCGAGTCAAAGATCTGCAGAAAGTGGTTGGCACTGCAACTCCAGCAGAGAAGCCTGCCGTTGGTAAGCGGTTCAATGAGGTCCGGACCAACGTCACGGCTCAACTGGATGCCAAGCTGGAGCAACTGAAATCACAAGCCCAGAAGGCCGCCTCTGATTTCGATGTGACACTGCCCGGTGAACGACCAAAGATCGGCCAGCTACATCCTATCACCCGCGTAGTCACTGAGTTCAGAGAACTCATGGGACGCTTTGGGTTCACTGTCGTGGATGGCCCCGAAATTGAGGACGAACGCCACAATTTTGAGGCCCTCAACATCCCGGAAGATCATCCGGCCCGTGACCCGCTCGACAACTTCTACGTCGCCTGCGCATCAGCGACTGCTGGCGGACCTGTTCTGCTGCGAAGCCAGACTTCGACCGTACAGATCCGCACGATGGAGACAACAAAGCCTCCGATTCGAATTGTGTCACTGGGTCGGGTTTATCGACCGGATACCATCGATGCGACGCACTCATGCATGTTCCACCAGATGGAAGGCCTGATGGTTGACCGACATGTCACGATGGCACAGCTTAAGACAGTACTTAGCCTGTTTGCTCGCAGCTTTCTCGGCCCTGATGTCGAGATTCGTTTCAGGCCATCATTCTTCCCCTTCACAGAGCCGTCTGTGGAAGTGGACATGAAGTGGGGCAACAACTGGATGGAGATCGGGGGAGCCGGAATGGTCGATCCAAACGTCTTCGCTGCGGTCGGATATGATCCGGAAGAATACACCGGGTTTGCCTTCGGACTGGGGATCGAACGCTTCTGCATGAAGCATTACGGTGTCGACGACATCCGACGCTTCTGCGAGAATGACATGCGATTTCTGTCGCAGTTCTAACTGGACAGCGCGACGTTCTGATCAGCCGCAGTGCGTTAGCACCAGGTTTATGCGGGGAACAAGCGAGAAAACCGGACGCTGACGCGTTCCGGGTGATCATCCCCAGGTCACTCCCAACGAAAGATGCGAATCGCGACGGTAAATGTCAGAACGCCCCATGCGGCGATTACGGCAATCTCCGGAAGAATCACCGCGATACCAGCTCCCTCCTGCATCACCTGACGCAGCGCTGAGATCACTGGTGTGAGAGGAAGCAGGCCAATCACGGGCTGCACAAATTCCGGAAACCGCTTCGCCGAAAAGAAGATCCCCGAACCAATCCACATCGGCACCATCGCCAGATTCATCAATCCAGATACGGCTTCCAGCGTCTTCGCACGACTGGCAATCAGCAAGCCGATCCCGGCAAACTCGAATGCCCCCAGCACGATCAGCAGCATGACGTTGAGATAACTGCCGTGGTTGATTACTCCGAACAAAAATCGTGAGACCAGTAGTACCACGATGATCTCCGGAATCATAAAGATCATTCGACTGAACATCATGGCGGCGACAAAGTGAGGCTTCTTCATGGGAGTCCCCATGAACCGTTTCAGCACCTGCCGAATTCGCATGTCAACGATGGCATAGCCAACACCCCAGACACCACCGCCCATCAGTCCCATGCCGATCAGGCCAGGTACAAGGAAATCAATGTAGCGACTTCCGGGCTCGGCGATCGCCACATCCGTCGTTTTAACAGGATCCAGTCGGCCTGCAGCACGCTGTAAGACATCGTTAACAACATCACGAGCATGAACACTGCCAGGACGAGTAGGATCAAAAACGAAACGATAACCGGCTGCAGTGTTATTATCTTCCGCCACAACAATCAGTTCGCTCTGCCCGGCGCGAAGCTGCTGCCGACACTGCAGCTCGGTTCCGCTGGAGACAATCAGCGACTTGCTGCCGCGCAGTGACTCTGCCAGTAATTCTGCTCCATCTCCGGCCTGCACTACTATCGAGATGGCTTCCATTGGCTCGCTGCGGAAAGCGAGTCCCAGAGCGATCATCATGACCAATGGAAAAACATAGGACCAGAAGACGGCTTCCGGCTGTCGGATAAACTCCCGAAACCGAGCCAGAAATAACTGAGTGACGGGATGCATCTTCCAGGATGAACTCATCGAACGGCTCCCGAGTTTTCGTCCGTCAGACGATGACCAGCATGATGCACAAAAACGTCCTCCAGAGTTGCTTGTCTTGTCGTCAACGACGTCAGCCTCAGGAATCTCTCGTTTATCAACGTCAGCAGTGCAGGAATCGCGATATGAGGCTCGCGAACCGAGAGACAGCGATGCTCACTTTCTATGCGAGCCGAAATGACACCCGGCAAACTGCTTCCAAAATCGTCCGGCAATGCCGCAGCGGATTCACCACTGACCGTAAACACAACAACGTGTTCGGCTCCCAGATCAGAGATGAGCTTCTGCGGCGTATCGATGGCCAGAATTCGCCCTCGATCAAAAATCGCCACTTTGTCGCAGAGCCTTTCCGCTTCATCCATATAATGAGTCGTCAGCAATACGGTCCCGCCCGCCTCACGAAACTCGGTAATAATTCGCCACAGGTCGCGCCGCGATTGCGGATCCAGCCCTGTTGTCGGTTCATCGAGGAATAGTAGCCGAGGATTCCCCACAAGAGCGGTCGCCACGGCAACTCGTTGCCTCTGACCTCCGGACAGTGATTTGATGCGAGCGTTCGCCTTTTCCTGAAGGGAGACTTTTGCGATGGCTTCTTCCGGCTTCATTCCGGAGCGATAAAAACTGCGAAACAAGGTCAGCGTTTCGAGCACTGTCAGCTTTTCGGAGAGTCGTGTTTCCTGCAGAGAAATCCCAATTTCCTGACGAATTTCGTCGGCCTGTGTAGCCCAGTTTTTTCCGAGCACAAACGCGTCGCCACTGGTTGCCTTGACCAACCCTTCACAAATCTCGATCGTGGTCGTCTTCCCGGCACCGTTCGGTCCCAAAACTCCGAAACAGGTTCCTCGTTCGACCTGCAGATCGACACCTCGCACCGCTTCCACCGGTGGATTCCCGGGCCACGTCTTCGTAAGCTGCCGACATTCAATTGCTAAAGACATACACGGCCGTCCAACAGGTAACGATCTCACGAATCCCATCACAGCATTTGATGCGGATCTAAGGCGTGAGTCAATCAACACGATTGACGACTTCGGGTTTGACTCGGAGATGTCGCATCAAGTACGTCACCGAACTCAGTCTATTTCCCTGAAGTCAATCTCATGCAAGTTTCGGATCGCATTTCAATAATCATTCTCAGCGCGTCGATGCTTCTGAGCTTTCAATCGGCGACGGCCATGGCTGACGAATTGAAATCTCAGACCTTTCCACAGGCCCCCGGAAAAAAAGGGCTACAAGTGCAGATGGTGGACGACGCCATTGCTTTGGGAATCCATCATGCTGGCATCAACATCAATCTGACCGCATTACTCCAGTTCGAGCCCAGCAACAATACGATCCGATTTCAACATGGCGAGAAGGAGTGGCTGTTCAACGGTGATTATGCCACAAGTCTGGACAGGCAGATTCAGCCTCTGAGTAAAGCAAACATCGTTGTCTACGCCATCCTGCTGGCCTATCCCTCTCGCGATCCAGCACGCGATGCCATCATGTTGCATCCGAAAGCGAGCGGCGAGTTCACAATTGCAGGCTTCAACACGGCCAGTGAAGAAGGTCTTCAGGCATATCGAGCGATCATTGCCTTTCTCGCAAAACGTTACAGCGGGCATCACCCGGAATCAGGACGCATTTGGGGCTGGATCGTTGGAAACGAAGTGAACTCACAAAAGATCTGGTACAACCTTGGCCAGATGCCAATGGTCGAAGCCGCGTCGGAATATGAAAAAGCCGTGCGAGCCACTCACGATTCGGTCCGCGAATACTCTGATCACGGTCGCTGCTATTTGTCGTTCGACCATTTCTGGACAGCGCGGATGCCGGGCGTTTCGGAACAGGAGTCGTACCCCACACGAGACTTCCTGAATGAGTTCGCTCGTGTGGCTCGCGAACGAGGCGACTTTGAATGGCATGTCGCTCATCATCCCTACCCGGATGATCTGGGCAATCCACGCACATGGCTCGACAAGCAGGCAACGCGTACTCCTGACTCGCCGCATATCACGTTTAAGAATCTGGAAGTGCTTTGCACAGCCTTGCGAAGCCCGGAATTGGTTTGGCAGGAGAGGCCTCGCCGCATCATTCTCAGCGAACAGGGATTGCACTGCCTTCAAACCGACGACGGGGAAACGCTGCAGGCGGCCGGTTTCGCATATGTCTGGGAAAAAGTCGCTCGCCAGCCCGGCATTGACGCTCTGATCTGGCATCGGCATGTTGATCACGCTCACGAAGGTGGCCTGCGACTGGGACTTTGGACGAACAAACCGGGAACTATCTCTGAACCTGATCGCCCACGACATCTTTATGAACTATTCCGCAAGGCCGATACAGCAGAATGGCCTGAAGCGGCCTCGTTTGCACTGCCTATCGTGGGACTGAAGAAGTGGAGTGCGATTGACGAATAATCATGCGTCGGCGTGATGATTGCCTTGAAGCAAAGTTGCCGGAGCAAGTACGACTCATTTCTTTCTGACGTTGCTCACTTCGCCAATTCGCGGCGACGTGATGGAATTCAGTTGAGCCGAGACGGACTCAAACGTGACATGAGCATCACAGACCATACGATGGATGACAATTCGAGACCATGTGACGCTGTTAAAGTAATACAGGTGGTGATAATCGTTGCGTTGCGGCCCAACTTGCTTCGAAACAGATTGCATAGAAACGCACGGATCCTTCTTACCTGCTTCGTCGAAGACTTCAATGGAAAATCTGGAGTTGGTTTTCCACTCAGACATGCTCGGCTCTGTGATTTCGAGAGCACAGGGGGATGAGAGATACTTCGTAGCCCAAGCTCCCCATCTGGGGGGAAAATCGTTGGCCGCGAAAATATTCTGCCGTGTTTTTGGCGTCGTGTTTTCGTAAGTCGTTTGGCGGCGAGTTGAAACGTGATGTAGTGAGAAGAAGTAGTCTGGCGGCTGGCAAATGG